>CAJFUM010000048.1 GCA_904420285.1 uncultured Clostridia bacterium
TGGTAACTACAACAACAATGGTTCTAACAACCCGGCTTCAGACCGCAACAACAACAATCCTAACAATAGCAACAGCAACAAATCCTCCCGCCCAGCTCTAATATTATTCCAGATTATATGTTTTAAGGAATATATACAGTGAAATATTAGATATTAAAGGAATTTATTCCTTCCAAGTGTTAAAACTAGGTAAACATGAATCAATGTACTATGTATTAGTAGGCACAGGATGCAGAATATATGTAGTATATGTAAAAATATTAGCAAAAAAATTAGCGAAAATATTAGAGAAAAGTCTTAAAAAGAGTAAAACTAGAGATATAAAAGGAAATTAAATTAAAATAAAAAATAAAAACAAGAAATAAAATAATTAAAACAAAAAATTAAAAGGATAGTTACATTAAAAATGAATATGGTAATAATATGTGGAAAAATAATTTCTAAAATGGAATTTAAGTTTATATATGATAGATATAAAAATAATAAAGAAAAAAAGAATAAAAATGATGAAATATATAAACATATATCAATAGCAAGATGTAAAATAAAGTTAAGCAATAATAGTATAATAGAAATATATGGATATGATAATATAGCAGATTATATGTATAGATATTTTAAAGAAAATGATGATATATTGCTTAAAGGAAACTTAGATAGCAATATGAAAATTAAATTAGAATCATGCGTCAGAATTCCAATTTTCAATTGACTTTATCAAATATAAGTTATAAAATATAAAAATGAAAATATATATTATAAAAAAATACATAATTATTGGAGGATTTAGTAGTATGATAATCTTACTAGATGCAATGGGAGGAGATAATGCACCAGATGCTAATATTAAAGGGGCAGTAGATGCAATAAATCAAATACAAGCAAAAGTAGTATTAATAGGAAAAGAAGAAGTTATTAGAGCAAGAATAAAAGAATTATATGGAAAGAATGATATAAGTGATATTTCACCTAGATTAAGTATAAAAAATGCAACAGAGACAATTGAAATGGAAGATATACCAACACATGCAATAAAACAGAAAAAAGATTCTTCAATGGTTGTAGGGTTTAATATGTTAAAAGCAGGAGAGGGAGATGTATTTATTTCAGCTGGTAATTCTGGAGCTTTACTTACAGGGGCAACATTATTGGTAGGTAGAATTAAGGGAATAGATAGGCCTGCGTTAGCAGGAATATTGCCAGCATACAAAAGCAGATTATTGCTTATGGATTGTGGATCTAATACAAATTGTAAGCCAATTAATTTGCTTCAATTTGCACAAATGGCAAGTATATATTTGAAAAATACATTTAATATGAAATCTCCAGCAGTAGGGTTATTAAATATTGGAACAGAGGAAACAAAAGGAAATGAACTTACAAAAGAGTCATATAAATTGTTAAAAGAGAATGCAGAAAGATTGAATATTAACTTTGTAGGAAATGTGGAGGGAAGAGATGCTTTCTCTGGAAAAATAGATGTTGTTGTAACAGATGGATTTACAGGAAACGTATTTTTAAAGTCTGTAGAAGGATTAGGTAAATTTGTTAAAAAGAGTCTAACAGAAAGCTTAACACATAATCTACTTGCTAAAATAGCTGCACTTCCAAGTTTGCCAGCAATAAAAAGATTCTCGAAAACAGTAGATTATAAAGAATATGGTGGAGCTCTATTCCTTGGGGTAAAAAAACCAGTTGTTAAAGCTCATGGAAGTAGTGATGCAAAACTATTTGAATTTACTATAAAACAAGCCGAGAAATTTGTTGAAAATAAAGCTGTAGAAAAAATGATAGAGGCTTTTGAAAATAAAGAGGAAGTCAAAAATGATAATATTTAAGAAAAATGAAGTTAAATAAATTAAGACTGGGTAGTATAAATAAAAAAATATATATAAATTATTGAAAAGTACTGAAAAATCAATATTTTTACAATTTATTTAATAAAAATATATAAAAGATATTGACAATTAAATTAATATGTATTATTGTTAGATAAGACATATTAATGCTAAATAAGGAGGTGAACTTATACAATGAGTTCAGAAGAAGTTTTTGAAAAAGTAAAAGGAATAATTGTAGAGCAACTAGGTGTAGCTGAAACAGCAGTTACAATGGAAGCATCTTTTATAGATGATCTAGGAGCAGATTCACTTGATATAGTAGAATTAATAATGGCTCTTGAAGAAGAGTTTGATATAGAAATACCAGATGCAGATGCAGAGAAGGTTGTTTCTGTAGGAGATGTTGTAGATTATATAAAAGATCATATAGCATAATAAAAAAAGCAGAGTAATCAAAAGATTGCTTTGTTTTTTTCTTTTAATGGAAAAGTCTTTTTTTTTGTATAAAAAAGGTGTATAATAATACCACTGATTATATAAGGAAAGGAATGAAAGAATGAATTTCGAAAAATTGGAGAAAAGTATAGGATATTCTTTTAAAGATAAATCTATTTTAAAGCAAGCATTGACACATACTTCTTACGCATATGAAACTAAAACAGAAAGCAATGAAAAGTTAGAATTTCTTGGTGATAGTATATTAGAATATATATCTAGTAAATATATTTATTTAAATTATAAAAATTTAAAAGAAGGTGAAATGACTAAAGTTAGAGCTGAAGTTGTTTGTGAAGACAGTTTATATAGAGTGGCCCAAAAGCATAATTTTAGTGATTTTATCTTAGTAGGGAAAAGTGAAGCAAATAATAATGGAAATCAAAAACCTGCCATATTAGCAGACAGTATAGAGGCTACTATAGCAGCTATTTATTTTGATGGAGGTTTGGAAAAAGCTGAAAAATTTATTATAACAAATTTAAAGCAGGAGATCGAAAATTCTACTAAACATGTAGGAATGAAAGATTTTAAAACAGTATTGCAAGAAAAGTTACAAGAAAATGGAGATGTTTCTATTAAATATACAGTAATAAAAGAAACTGGACCAGACCATAACAAAACATTTACTGTAAAAGTAGAAGTGAATGGAAAAGAATTAGCTATAGGAGAAGGAAAAACTAAAAAACATGCTGAAATGAATGCAGCTGGAAAGGCATTAGAAAATTTAAATTAAGGAAGGTTGGAAAATATGAAAAAAGAATATATAATTCCTATTTTTGTACCTCATTTAGGCTGCCCTAATAATTGTATTTTTTGTAATCAAAAAAGAATTAGCGGACAAACTAAAATGGTTAATGCTGATGATGTAAAAAATACAATAGAGTATTATTTAAAACATTTTAAAGATGATAATAAATATGTAGAAGTTGCTTTTTTTGGCGGAAGTTTTACAGCAATAGAAGTAAGCAAACAAGTTGAACTTTTGGAAGCTGTACAAGAATATATAAAAAATAAAAAGGTAAACAGTATAAGAATTTCTACAAGACCGGATTGTATAGATAAAGAAATTTTAAAAAGAATGAAAAAATATCATGTAAAAACTATAGAACTTGGAGTACAATCTACCAATAATTATATTCTTAGTAGATGTAAGAGAGGGCATACTGGAGAAGATGTAAAAAAAGCTTCTAAATTAATTAGAATGCATGGGTTTATATTAGGACATCAAATGATGATTGGACTTCCAGAGAGTACTAAACAAGATGAAATAAATACTGCAAAAGAGTTAATAAAGCAAAAGCCTAAATTAGTAAGAATATATCCTGTATTAGTAATTAAAGATACAGAACTTGCAGACGAATATGAAAAAGGTGAATATATTCCACTTACTATTTCACAAGCAGTAGAAAGATGTAAAGAAATAGTGGATTTATTTAATAGGCATAAAATTAATGTAATAAGAATAGGTTTACAAAATACAGAAGAAATAACAGATCCTAATACAGAGAGTAGTAGCGTAGTTTCTGGTCCATATCATCCAGCTTTTAGGCAATTGGTTGAAGCAAGTATGTGGTATGATGCAATAGTAAATAAAATAAAAAAAGTAAATGCGAAAGTAAAAAAAGTAAAAATTATAGCTAATGATGTAAATGTTAATAATATTATAGGGCATAAAAAAGAAAATATTTTAAAATTAAAAGAAATTTATGACGTGGATATTGTAATAGAAAAAAACAATGATATAAAACCAGGTAAGTTCAAAATGGAAATATTAGAATCATATGAATAGACTTATTATGTATATTATCACTTATTATTGGAAATAATAGCAGTAATAGGTGATTTTTGTATGGGAAAAATAAAAAGATTAACTAGAAAACAAATTTTAGTAAGAAAATATATAAAAGAAGGAACTCAAATTGTAATTGGTTGTATATTAATGGCGATTGGTACTTCACTATTTTTGTTACCTAACCAATTGTCTTCAGGAGGATTTGCAGGTATTTCAACTATTATATATTATTTATTTAATATGCCTTTAGGAACAACAATGCTTATATTAAATATACCTCTAATAATTTTAACAATAATTAGGGTAGGAAAAGAAACAGCAATAAAGGGGATAATTGGAACAGTATTACTATCTATTTTTATTGATATTTTTGAAAGATTTAATCCTTTAACAGAAGATAGATTATTGGCATGTATTTATGGAGGAATTTTAGCTGGATTAGGAACAGCAATAGTTCTAAAAGCTAATGCTTCAACAGGAGGTACAGATTTATTATCATATGTAATACGCTCATTTAAACCACATTATAAAGCTAGTAATTTAATTGTAATAGTAGATATTGGAATTGTCCTTTTAAATGTTTTATTTTTTAGAGAAATAGAAGTAGGACTTTATTCTGCAATTGCCATATATTTAATGGGCAAAATGATAGACATTGTATTTGAAGGTATATATTTTACTAAAATGATGTTTATTGTTTCAAATAAATATAGAGAAATAGCAAAAGAAATAGAAACTAGTTTAGATAGAGGAAGTACTGCTATTTATGGGAAAGGAATGTATACAAGAGAAAGAAAAATGATATTATGGTGTGTAGCTTCTAGGGGAGAAGTAGCTAGAATAAAACAAGCAGCTCAAACAATAGATCCAAGGGCTTTTATCGTAATATCTAGTGCTAGAGAAGCATGGGGAAAAGGATTTAAATAAAGAAAGAATTGACACTAAATTAATAAATTTATATAATATATGTACGGAGGAAACGGAACATGAATGAACAAAAATATATATTAAAAAACATATCATCATTTGAGCCAAAACATATTTTTGAATGTGGGCAATGTTTTAGATGGGACGAAGAATCAGATGGAAGTTATACCGGTATAGTAGGAAAAAATGTAATAAATGTGAAAAAAGTGGATAACGATATTATATTTTCTAGTTTAGGTGCAGATAATTTAGAATTATTAGTTACCAATTATTTTGATTTAAATAGAGATTATGAGAAAATAAAAAGAGAGCTTTCTAAAATAGATAGCTATTTAGCTAATAGCATTGAATATGGAAGCGGAATTCGTATTCTGAACCAGGATTTATGGGAGACAATTATTTCTTTTATTATTTCTGCTAATAATAATATTCCAAGAATAAAAGGAATTATAAATAGAATGTCAAAAGCTTATGGAGAAGAGTTAGAGTGGAAAGGTGTTAAATATTATACTTTTCCAACAGTTGAAGAATTAGCAAATGCGACTGTAGCAGATTTAAGAAATCTAGGATTAGGTTTCCGTGATGTACGTGTATATGAAACAACACACAAAATTCTAAATAAAGAAATTGATTTAGATAAATTACATGATGAACCAAATACACAAAAAGTAAGAGATTCGCTTTTAACACTTTCTGGAGTTGGCCCAAAAGTTGCAGATTGTATATTGTTATTTTCTACATTAAAAAGATTTGATGTTTTCCCTATAGATGTATGGGTAAGAAGAGTTATGAACGAATTATACATAAAAAATGAAGATGAATCTAAAGTAAATAAAAAAGATATAGAAAAGCTTGCTAAAGAAAAGTATGGTAATTTAGAAGGATTAGCACAACAGTATTTATTTTATTGGAAAAGAGATACTGCTTAGAGATTAACGCATTGGAGGAAATAAAAAAATGAGTTTGAGAGTTATATATGGTACATCTGGTACAGGAAAAAGTACATATATTTTTAATGAAATAGCTAATAAAATAAAATGCAGTAAAAGAAAAATATATATAATTACTCCAGAACAATTTTCATTTACTGCAGAGAAGAAATTATTAGATTCAGTGGATCATAATGCTGTAATTTCAGCAGAAGTATTAACTTTCAATCGTATGGCATATAGAGTTATGAAAGAATGTGGTAGTTCAAATTTAGCAAATTTGAATACTGCAGGAAAATCAATGTTGTTATATAATATTTTATCAGATCAAAAAAATAATCTGAAATTTATAGGCAAATCTAAAGAAAATGTAGAGCTAATTGCAACACAAATAACAGAATTTAAAAAACATGGAATTAGTTCTGAAAAGCTAAAAAATTTAATGCAAGATATAGATAATAAATATTTAAAAACAAAATTAGAAGATATGCTAAATGTATATGAAATTTATGATAAAGAAATTTCAAATGAGTATATTGATGAAAATGATAATTTAACAATTTTAGCTGAAAAATTAGATTTAGTAAATGATTTTAATGATGTGGATATATATATAGACGAATTTGTAGGATTTACTTTCCAAGAATATGAGATTATACGTAAATTACTAAAAAAAGCACATGAAGTAAATATAACAGTTTGTACAGATGAAATTGGACTTGCTTATAACGAGGATACAGATATATTTTATGCTAACAAAGTAACATTGGATAAATTGTATTTTATTGCAAGGCAGGAAAATGTAAAAATAGAGTCTCCAATAAAACTAACTGTTCCATATAGATTTAAAACAGAAGAGCTAAAGTTTTTGGAAAATAATATATATGCTTTTCCATATAAAAAATATGAAAAAAAACCAGAAAATATTAATTTATTTTTGGCTAAAAATCAATATTCAGAATTAGAATATGTGGCAGAAAATATTGTGAAATTAGTTAGAGATGAAGGATACAGGTATAAAGATATTTCTGTAATTACAAAAGATTTAGAAGGATATGCAAGTTTATGTAGAGCAATATTTAATAAATATGAAATACCTGTATTTATAGATGAAAAGAAAGATTTAAGTCAAAATATTTTGGTTAAATATTTATTATCTATTTTAAATATTTTTGCAAAAAACTGGACACAAGATACAGTTTTTGAATATTTAAAAACTGGTTTAATTGAAGAAATTTCTGATTTAGAAATAAATCTTTTGGAAAATTATTGTTTAAAATGGGGTATAAGAGGTTCAAAATGGTATAATGGTGATTGGACATTTTATGGTGAAACAGAAGAAGAAGCACAAATAATTTCAAATGCAAGAAATAAAGTTATAAAACCACTATTAGAATTTAAGCAAAACATTTCTAAAATAAAAGATGTAAAAGAAATTACTAGAAATTTGTATGAATTTTTAATAAAAAATAATGTTAATACTATTTTAGAAAAAAGAATTGTAGAATTAGAAGAAATAGGAAATTTAGATAAAGCAAGAGAATATGAGACTAGTTTTAAGGTAGTAATAGAAGTTTTAGATGAAATAGTATCAATTCTTGGAAATAAAAAATTAAGTTTTGAAAAATATATAGAGATTTTAAAAATTGGTTTAAAAGATAGTGGACTTGGAAAAATACCTGGAACCCAAGACCAAGTAATTGTGGGAGATGTGGATAGATCTAGGAGCCACAAAGTTAAAACTGTATTTATAATAGGATTAAATGATGGGAAATTCCCAAGTGTAAATAATAATGAGGGATTTTTTAATGATAATGATAGAGAAATTTTAAAAATCAGTGGATTGGAATTGGCTAAAGGAACAATTCAAAAATTATATGATGATAAATTTAATATATATAAAGCTTTTTCTACAGCAGAACAGAAAATATATTTATCATATGCTTCATCAGATTTAGAAGGAAAAACTCTTAGAGCATCTATATTAGTAAATAGATTAAAAAAGATGATACCTCTTTTAGTGGAAGAAAGTGATATTTTAGAAAAAAATAGTAGTATTACTACTAAGGTTGCTACATTTGAAGAATTATTAAATAAACTTAGAGATTTTAGAGATGGAAAAAATATAGAAAAAACATGGCTCTCTATATATACATATTATTCTAATTCTTCGGAATGGAGATTAAAACTACAAAATAGTATGCAGGCTCTTAACTTTAACATAAAACCAGAAAGTTTAGATAATGATGTAGTGGAAAAAATTTATGGAAATGTTTTAAAAACTAGTGTGTCTAGATTGGAGCAATATAAATCTTGTCCATTTTCATATTATCTACGTTATGGGCTTAATTTATCTGAAAGACAAGAATTTAAAATACAAGCAATAGATACTGGCACTTTTATGCATGATATAATTGATAAATTTTTTGATGAATTGCAGAATAGAAATATTAAAGTAAAAGAAATACAAATAGAAGAAGTAAATAATATAATAGATGAAATTGTAGAAGAAAAATTAAATTTAAAACAAAATTATATATTTACAAGTATTCCAAAATATGTAGTTTTGGCTAATAGGTTAAAGAAAGTTATAAAAAAATCAATGACATATATATTAGATAGCCTAAAATATAGTGATTTTGAAATTATGGGACATGAGATGGAATTTGAGAATGGAAAAGATTTTTCTGCTATAGAGATGAACTTAGATAATGGAAAAAAAGTACAAATTACGGGAAAAATTGATAGAATAGATATAGCTAAAACACCTTCTGGCAATTATATAAGAATAATTGATTATAAATCATCAGTAAAAGATATAAATCTAAATGAAGTAGTGGCAGGGCTACAATTACAATTACTTACTTATTTAGATGCAATATGTAATATTGAAGATGTAATGCCTGCAGGAGTGTTGTATTTTAATTTAATTGACCCTAAAATAAAAGCTTCTAATAAAATTGATGAGAATAAACTGGAAGAAGAAATGAGAAAACAGTTTAAAATGAAGGGGCTAATATTGGCAGATATAGAAGTAGTTAAGAAAATGGATAAAAAATTAGAAAAAGGAAATTCCACAATTATTCCTGCTTATATAGATAAAGATGGTAATTTAGCTAATAAACCAAATGTTATAACAAAGTCTCAATTTGAAAATTTGCAAAAATATACTGGAAAAATAATTAAACAAATATCAAATGAAATTTTTTCTGGAAATATAAATATAAAACCATATTATAAAATAAAACAAGGTAAAACCCCTTGTGAATATTGCAAATATAAAACAATTTGTAATTTTAATTCTGGAATATGCAAAAAAGGATATAATTATATAGGAAATGAAGGAAAAGACTATATATTAGATAATTTAATAGGTGGGTGATATATTAAATGGATTTAACTAATGATGTTATAATTCATAAAAATATAGATGGAACTGAATTTATACAATTTAGAAAATTGCTAGAATATACTAATATAAAACATTGTTATACATTAAAAAGAAATGGAATTAATATACAAACTAAAAATGGAGATAAAACAGAACTAATAAGTAGCTTTAAAAAGATTGCAAATGCATTAAATATAGATTATAAATCTATAATAAAGCCATATCAAACACATACAGATAAAGTTGAAAAAGTAGAATCATCTGAAGAAATATTTGAAGAAGTAGATGGACTAATTACTAATAAAAATAATATTATGCTTTGTACTACTTCTGCAGATTGTACATCTCTTATTATATATGATGATGTAAAAAAAGTAGTATGTGATGTACATTCTGGGTGGAGAGGAACAGTTAAAAAAATAGCTAAAAAGGCAATAAAAAAGATGATTGACGAGTATGGTTGTAATCCAAAAGATATTATTACTTGTATTGGACCAAGTATTAGAAAATGTCATTTTGAAGTAGATGAAGATGTAATGAATGTATTTAAAGATAAATTTAATTATACAGGAAGAATAAATGAAATTATTGAAAAAGGTAAAGTAATAAATGGATTACAAAAATTCAATATAGATACAACATTAATTATAAAGATTTCTTTGGAAGAAGCGGGAATTAGAAAAGAAAATATATTCGATTGTGGCATATGTACAGTTTGTAATAAAGATTTATTCCACTCTTATAGAGCAGATAAAGAAAACTCTGGCAGAAATGGTGCTTTTATAGGAATGTTTTAATAGGTATAAGAAAGGAGAATTTATGTTTGAAAAATTAAAAAAAGGAGATATAGTAGGTGTTATAGCTCCATCATCAAAGATAGATGAAGATGATTTAGAAGTAATAAATAATTCAGTTTTATTAATGGAAAGTACCGGTCTAAAAGTTAAATTTGGAAAAAATGCTTTTAAAAATACTTTAGGTTATGGAGCAACTCCAAAAGAAAAAGCAGAAGATATAAATGATATGTTCGCAGACAAAGAAGTAAAACTTATATTTTGTGTAAGTGGAGGTTTTAGTTCTAATACTGTATTTGAATATTTAGATTATGATTTAATAAAGAATAATCCAAAACCTTTATGTGGCTTTAGTGATAGTACTTCTTTGGAAAATGTTATTTATTCTAAAACAGGTGTAATTACTTTTAATGGACCTACATTTAAAGCATTAACATCATGGGCAACACCATATGCTTATGAAGAAGTTGTAAAAAGATTTATGGAAGGCAATATGAATTTAGGACAAGAAGATGATGAATATATTACTATAAAAGAAGGTCAAGCAGAAGGAATTCTTGTTGGTGGTAACTTAAGTTTAACTAACGAGATGTGTACAGGAAATTATAGTATAGATTTTAAAGATAAAATTTTATTTATAGAAGAATTCTGCTTAGAAACACCTCCAGAATTAGTATTGAATTATTTATATCATATGAAGCAAAATAGCGTATTTGATAAAATAAAAGGAATCTGGGTAGGAAATTATGATGGAAGTGTAGCTTTAGAAAAAATATTATTAGATGTTTTAGAAGATAAATATAATTTCCCTATAATTAAATCTAATAATTTTGGTCATACAGAAAAGAAAACAGTTATTCCAGTAGGAGGAATGGCAAAAATAGATACAAATAAAAAAGTAAAGATAGAAATTATAGAAAATTTTATGGATTAATAAAAAATGCTAAATAGGATTAGGCTTTAATTAAAGCTAATTAATCAAATAGGGGGAAATATTAGATGTACAATAATTGGGAAGAATTAGAAGAATCTATAAATAATTGTAATAAATGTAAATTGTGTAAAACTAGAATAAATATTGTTTTTGGAACTGGAAATAAAAATGCAGATATCATGTTTATAGGAGAAGGTCCAGGAGCAGATGAAGATAAGCAAGGAATCCCTTTTGTAGGTAAAGCAGGACAACTTATGAATAAAGCTTTTGAAGGCTTGGGAATAGAAAGAGAAAAAATGTATATTTCCAATGTGGTAAAATGTAGACCACCAGGAAATAGAGTTCCAGAAGATGATGAAGCCTTTGCTTGTTTAGATTATTTACGTAATCAAGTAATTTTAGTAAAGCCTAAAATAATTGTTTTATTGGGTAGTACAGCTTTAAAGAATATATGTGGTAAACAATATGGAATAACTGCAAGTAGGGGTAAATGGATTGAAAAAAAAGGAATATTATATATGCCAACTTGGCATCCAGCAGCATTATTACGTGATGAGAATAAGAAAATAGAATTTTGGAGAGATTTAAAAGAAGTTATAAAAAAATATGAGGAAATTCTATGAAACATGGGGACGGTTCCTTTGTTTCATATTTTGAAACAAAGGAACCGTCCCCATGTTTCAAATAGCTAGTCAGTTTGGTTGACAAGGAAATGTAGAGATGTTGTATAATATATAGACATAAATTATGAAATAATTTTATGTATAAAATTAAAAATATTTAATCTAAGAATAAAAGAATGCAAAGGAATGAAAGAAATGAATGAAGAAATACAAAAATATACAGAATATTGTTTAAATTGTCCAGTGAAACCATGTAGTAATAAAGGATGCCCACTAAATAATGATATTCCCGCTTTTATAAAATATGTAAAAGAAGGAAATGTAAAAGAAGCGTATAAAATACTTTCCAAAACAACAGTACTTGGTAGTATTTGTGGCAGAATATGTCCTCATATGAAGCAGTGTGAAGGAAGTTGTGTAAGAGGAATAAAAGGAGAGCCAGTAAAAATTGGAGAAATAGAAGCATATGTTTTTGACGAAGCATTAAAAAATAAATGGTATAAAGAAATAGAAAAAACAGATAAGCTAGAGGGAAAAAGTATAGCTATAATAGGTGGAGGTCCAGCAGGACTTACTTGTGCTAGTTTTTTAGCAAGAAATGGTGCAAAAGTGGTAATATTTGAAAGAACTAATCATCTTGGTGGAATATTAGAGCATGGAATACCAGAATTTAGATTAGAAAAAGAAATATTAGAAAATACTTTGAAGTCTATTTTAAATGAAGAAATATATGATATTAGCGTGGAATATGAAAAAGAATTAGGAAAAAACCTTTTTTTAGATGAATTAGAAAGCAAATATGATGCAATATTCCTAGGAATTGGAGCTAATATACCAACTAAAATGAATATAGAAGGAGAAGAATTAAGTGGAGTATTTGGCGGAAATAGTATATTAGAAAGTGGAGAGCATCCATCATATAATGGCAAAAAAGTGGCTGTAATAGGTGGCGGAAATGTTGCAATGGATTGTGCTAGAACAATAAAAAGATTAGGAGCAAAAGAAGTATTTGTAATATATAGAAGAGCAGAAGAACAAATGCCTGCAGAAAGAAAAGAGATAGAAGAAGCTAAAGAAGAAGGAATAGAATTTCTTTTCCAAAATAATATAGTAAAAATTATAGGAAAAGATAAAGTAGAAAAAATTGAATGTATAAAAACTGAATTAGTACAAAAAGATGGAGAAACAAGAAAAGTACCTGTAAATATAGAAGGAAGTAATTATATATTAGATATGGATTATATTGTAATGGCTGTAGGGTCTAGTCCAGAATCTAATATTATAAATCAATTAGGGTTAGAACTAGATAAATGGGGTTATATAAAAGTTGATGAAAATAAAAGAACATCAAATAGTAAAATATATGCAGGGGGAGATGTAGCAGCAGATAAAGGAACTGTAGCTTGGGCAGCAAGAGCAGGAAGAGATGCTGCATATTCAATAATAGAAAATTTAAAAAATCCAGATTAAAAACCTGGATTTTTTCTCATTTTACATTATAATCTGATGCACCAAATAATAATGATTTAATCTTTCTAAGAAATTTAAATACTTTAGAATTATTTGCTACAACTAAACTTGTATTATTCATAATACTCTCATATTTATTATCTAATTCAATCATTTTATTTATATAAAACTCGTTAAATGTTGAATAGTTTTCCGAAATTCCTATATAATTTTTGTAATTATATAAACGTAGTCTATAATCATCAATATCAGCAGTAGTAGAAATTTTATTAAACTGAAGATTAAAATATGATGAATATATTAAATCTTGTGTGTTAAAATATAAAGTTTTTATTTTTTCTTTATATTGTTCAACTTTACGAGCTATTTTTTGAGCTTTCATTCCTTCACAAGAATCTTCCATCAATTTGTTATTTAGAATTATTGCTTTTTCTTCGATGTTTAATATTTTATCTAAATTATTTTGAATTTTTAAAAAATTATTAAGTCCGCAAAGTTCGCTAAAACGTTTTTTAAATGAATCTGAGCCATAGAAAGTACTATCATATAAAGTTTCTGTTCCTGTAACATAAGCCATTTGACTTACTAAATTACACAAAATAGGATAGTAATTAGGACTTGTAGTAGGAAGTGAAATTCCATAATATTTTACAATTTCTTCTTCAGAGCCTATAGCTTTAGAAGCCATTAATTGAACAGCACCTTCATTTAGACCCATTCCACATACTTTTATATCATCAAAATCACATAATCCTAATCTAATTAAATGACCTTTTTTATCTTTAATTTCTTGTAAATAATGAATAAACTCGTGTACTGCAAATTTTTCTTGTTCATCTAAGCTAAGACCATTTTTAAAATACATAGATGAATTTTTATAAAAATAGGTTGCCTCTGCAAATCCCTTAGGAATATCTGCAATATACATTGGTATACGAGAAAGAGCAATAAACAAATTTTGAAAAATAAAGTTCTGCTCTGGAAACGCTTTGCAAAGTTTTTCAGCAGTATCACGTGCTATTGTATTTACGCTAAGTGTATCTAAAGGCATTATAACATTTATGCCATCTTTTCTTAATTCAGATTCAATACTCATAATAAACGTACTTCTCCTTAGTAATTCATATATCAACATTATACTACAAAAAACAAAAAAGTAATATTACAAAATTATTACTTTTTTGTTACAAAATTGTTACAAGGTTATTTTGCAACAATATTATAGATTTTTTTAGTAATGTAAATTTCTTTTACAATAGTTTTTCCTTCAGTTTGTGCTACTATATTTTTATTTTGGTGAACTAATTCTTTTACTTCTTCTTCACTAGAATTAGCATTTATTTCTATTGTAGCTCTAACTTTTCCATTAATTTGAACAGGAATTTCTATTGTATCTTCTACTAATTTACTATCATCATATTTAGGCCAAGCTTCATAAGTAATAGTATCAGAATGTCCTAATTGTTGCCATAACTCTTCTGCAATATGAGGAGCAACTGGACTTAGCAATTTTATAAATCCTTCAGCATATTCTTTTGGAAGTATATCCTCTTTTGAAGCTGAATTAATAAAAATCATCATTTGAGAAATTGCTGTATTGAAAAACATATTTTCATAATCATTTGTAACCTTTTTTATAGTATAATGATAAATTTTTTCTAAATTTTTATTTTCTTTATCTTGCACTTTATTAGATTCTACAAATAATCTCCAAACTCTATCTAAGAATTTTTTAGAACCATCTATTCCATTTGGATCCCAAGGTTTAGCACTATCAATTGGTCCCATAAACATTTCATAAACTCTAAGACTATCTGCACCATATTCTTTAACCATGTCATCTGGATTAATTACATTACCTTTTGACTTACTCATTTTCTCACCATTAGAACCTAAAATCATACCTTGGTGGCGAAGTTTTTTAAATGGTTCTTTTGTAGGTACTATTCCTTTGTTATATAAATAATTATTCCAAAATCTAGAATATAACAAATGTCCTACAGCATGCTCTGGGCCACCAACATAAAGGTCAACAGGCATCCAATGTTTTAAAAGTGCAGGGTCTGCTAATTCTTTATCATTATTAGGATCTATATATCGCAAGAAATACCAACTAGAGCCAGCAGAGCCAGGCATTGTACTTGTTTCCCTTTTGGCAGGCTTTCCATCAAATGTTGTGTTAACCCAATCAGTAGCTTTATCTAAAGGAGAAGCTCCTGTTTTAGAAGGCGCATAATCTTCTAGCTCTGGTAAAACTAAAGGAAGATCATCATCTGCAAGAACATGAATTTTATCTCCTTCTGTATATACTATAGGAATTGGTTCTCCCCAATAACGTTGTCTTGCAAATATCCATTCACGAATTTTGTAATTTACTTTTCTTGTACCAATCTTTTCATTTTCTATCCATTCAATCATTTTATCTATTGCCTCAGATTTTCCAAGACCATTTAGAAAATCTGAATTTATATGAACTCCATCTCCAGTATATGCGGATTTTTCAATATCTCCGCCCTCTATAACTGGAATAATTTCCATACCAAATTTTTTAGCAAACTCATAATCTCTCTCATCATGTGCAGGAACAGCCATTATAGCTCCAGTACCATATGAAGATAAAACATAATCAGATATCCAAATTGGCATTTTCTTTTTATTTACAGGATTTATTGCATAACTTCCTGTAAAACATCCAGTTTTTTCTTTATTTAGTTCAGTTCTTTCTAAATCAGATTTAGAAGCAGCTTGTTTTTGATATTTTTCAACTTTTTCTCTATATTCTTCAGTAGTAATTAAATTAATCAATTCATGTTCTGGAGAAAGTACACAATATGTAGCACCAAACAAAGTATCTGCTCTAGTGGTGAAAACAGTAAAAGTTTTGTCTGAACCTTCAATGCTAAATTTAATTTCAGCACCAACAGATTTTCCAATCCAATTTCTTTGAATTTCTTTAGTAGATTCTGGCCAATCTAAATCATCTAATCCAGATAATAGAACTTCTGCATATTTAGGAATATCCATAACCCATTGCTTCATGTTCTTTCTAATAACAGGATATCCTCCTCTTTCACTTTTTCCATTTATAACTTCATCATTTGAAAGAACACAACCTAATCCTTCACACCAATTTACAGGCATTTCGACAAGCTTAGCTAATCCATCTTCATATAATTTTTTAAAAATCCATTGAGTCCATTTATAGTAGTCAGGATCACATGTAGAAATTTCTTTGCTCCAATCAAATGATAAACCAAGCATTTTCAATTGCTTTTTAAAAGTTTCTATATTCTTTTTAGTAAAGCCAGCTGGATGATTTCCAGTTTTAATTGCATATTGTTCTGCTGGTAATCCAAATGCATCCCAACCCATTGGGTGAAGTACATTATAACCTTGCATCCTTCTCATTCTAGCCATTATATCTGTGGCTGTATAACCTTCTGGATGACCTACATGAAGACCTTGTCCAGATGGATAAGGAAACATATCTAATGCATAATATTTGGGTTTTGAAAAATCCCATACATCGGTTTTAAATGTTTCATTTTCTTCCCAATATTTTTGCCATTTTTTTTCTATTTCGCTAAAATTATATGCCATAATATCAATCCTCTCTATAAAGTATATACTATTTTATTTTTCTATTAGATTTTAAATTATATCAATTTAAATAAAAATATACATATAACTATATCATAAAATAAGGAAAAATACTATAGTTTTAGAAGGATTTCCAAGGAAATTTTGGATTTAAATTACAAAACTCTAAAGTTGAAAAATTACAAAATATTATACAAATTACGAATACAAAATGAATATATAATGTGTACTTATGGTAACATTTTTATATATCTATTGATTTGTTTTAGTCAATATAGTAAAATACGTATATAAAGAAATTGCTAGGAAGGCAGTGATAATCAATGAAATTTGAGGGAATAGGAATAGGAGAAAGTGATTTTAGACGCCTTAGATTAAGAAATAATTATTATATAGACAAAACAATGTATATTAAAGATATTATAGATAACCAAGCAAGAGTAATATTAATAACACGCCCACGTAGATTTGGTAAAACATTAAATATGAGTATGTTGAGATACTTTTTTGATTGTGATATAAAATCTTCAAAAGAATTATTTGAAGGATTAAAAATAATGGAACAGGAAGAAAAGTATACATCAAAATTAGGAGCATATCCATGTATATACATGACATTAAAAGATGTAAGTGTGTTAAGTTATGAACGTATGATAACAGGTTTTAAATCTGCAGTTTTAGATGCATATAGAGAACATATGTATTTATTAGATAGTGATAAGATATATCAATTTGAAAAAGATAGGATAAATGATATATTATATGTACGTGAAGATGAAGAAACACTAATAAAAAGTATAAAGGAATTAAGTGGATATTTATACAGACATTATAATAAACCAGTGATGTTATTTATAGATGAATATGATGTACCAATTCAAACAGCTTATGTGGAAGGATATTATGAACAAGCAATAAAGTTTTTAAAAAATTTTTATGGAGTAACATTTAAAGATAATTCATACTTAGAAAAGACAGTGTTAACAGGTGTAAGTAGAGTGGCAAAAGAGAGTATATTTAGTGGGGCAAATAACTTTACAGTATTTACTGTATTGGATAATGAATTTGCAGATGATTTTGGAATAACAACAGAAGAGATGGATAAAGTGATAGAAGATTTTAATGTAAATGAAGAAAAAGACGAAATAAAGAAATGGTATGATGGATATAGAATAGGAAACGTGGAAGGAATATATAATCCGTGGAGTCTATTAAATTATTTAATAGATAAGCAGTTAAAGCCATATTGGGTTAATACAAGTTCAAATGATTTAATAAAATTAACATTAAAGAACTCAACAACAGTAAAAGAAAAAATGGAAAGATTATTAAAAGGAGAAGCAATAGAAGTACCAATAGATTTAGAAACAATAATAGTAGGAATAGAAGAAAATGAAAATAATATCTGGGGATTAATGTTAGGAACAGGATATTTAAAAGTAGATGAAGTAGTAAATTTAGCAGAAGGAATATATAAATTAAAAATTCCAAATTATGAAATAAAATTATTGTTCCAAGAGATAGTAAAATCATGGTTTAATGATAAAGTAGTAGGAAATAATTTAAACAGCATTTTAAAAGATTTAGTAGAACTTAACTTAAGTGAATTTGAGATGAAATTTGGAAAACTAGTAGAAGAAATGTTCAGTTATATGGACGTGGGTAAAAATACAGCGGAAAACTTTTACCATGCATTTGTATTAGGAATGTTAGTAGGACTAAAGGATAGTTACTATGTAAATTCAAATAGAGAATCGGGTATGGGACGATATGACATAATGCTAGAGCCACATGACAAAAGAAAAAACAGTTTTGTAATAGAATTTAAAGTGGCTAACGACATGAATGAAAAGACATTGGAAGATGTAGTAGATAGTGCTAAAAGACAAATAGAAGAAAAAGATTATGAAAGTAATTTGAGAGAAAGAGGATTTGAGAATATAACTAAAATAGTGTTTGCATTTCGTGGAAAAGAATGCAAAATGGAAGTTGTTTAGCTTGTACAAATAAAACATAATGAATTTATTAAAATATGTAATTATATTAATAAATATAAGCCTAAAAAACAAAAAAATTAATTTTGCAATTTATTTTATTCAGTCTCATGTTGACTTATGCTTAAATGCTCTGTATAATTTTATACAGAAATAGGAGAAAGCAGAAGTGTGTCGCCTCCACAAAGAGGAGGTGATGTGTATGGTAGATTTATTATTACAATTAGTAATTTTACTTTTTGCTGGTCTAATATCAGTAACTATCATAACTATTGCCTTAATAGCTGTACTTGTACATATATTAAGTAAACAATAAAAACAAATACACACTCTGCTTGCTGGTTAGAGTGTGTATTTAATACTATTTAACGGGCGACCACTTTTGTGGCTTCCTATTTCTATATTTATTATAGCAGATATTTATCATTTGTCAAATACTATTTTTTCAAAAAACTTAACAAATGCCTGTAACTGTAATATTTATAGACATACTATTTACAGCCAATCTACAATATCATTATTTTGTTTTTTAATTCTTCTACTTGTAATTTTAATAAAAGTATTGAAAAAGAAACACTAATAGTATAAAATAAAATTATGCTATTAGTGTAGTGCTTTTAATTGAAATTTTTGAAAGAAGTAAAGCATTATAAAATTTTAGAAGAATCAATAGACAGAATAAAAACGCAAGAAAAGAAAGCTTTAAATATTAGGACTAGAAGTACAAAACAAAGGAAAGAGGTAGAAGAATGAAAGAAATGAAAGCAGAGCAAACCGTTGAGGTTGTAAGAGAGAGAGAGAGAGAGAGAGTTACAATTTAGTGAAATAAGCTTTTTTAAACATGCTCAAAATATAATAGAAGTAGAAACTACAAAAAATATAGATAAATATAAAATAAAAGAAATAAATATAGATGCCAAAAGGATAGGTTATTATGTAAAATCAATAACAAAAGTAAAGATGTTACATAATGGTCTATCCCTTTTGTAGCCTAAAAGCAATTTAAAATAGTTGCAACAAACAGAACAATAAAAAAGAAAATATAACTAGATGGGAGGAAGAAAAGTGAAACAAAGAGAGAAGCGGAATAACACTAATAACATTGGTACTAACAATAATAATCATAATAATATTAGCAACAGTGGCAATAAATACGATCTTTGGAGATGGAGGACTAATAAATAGTACAAATATAGCAAAAATAGAAGCAGAAAAAGCAGATGCAAGAGAACAATTAGAGTTAGTGCTAGCAGATGCATATATGGAAAAGAATTTAAATAAAGAAGAATATAATGAAAATGAATATTTAGATAAATATGTACAAGGAAAAAATCCGGAAATATATATAGAAGGAGAAGAAATAGGATTAAATGGATATATATTTGAATTAGATAGAAGTGTACCAAAGCTAGGAAAATATAAAGGACAAGAAACAGGGCCAAGAATAAGAGAAATAAAAATAACAAATAAAACAACAAATAGTGTAACAATAGAGGTAGATGCAAGAAATGTAGAAGATGCAGATTATACATACTCATACCAAAAAGTAGGAGAAGAAGAATGGCATGAAGTAGAAACAATCAAGAATAATACATGCACAATAGGAAATTTAGAATCAAATGAAAGTTATACAATAAAAGTAAGGATAGAAACAAAAGAAGGAGAGACAGAAGGAGAAATAAGTACAACAATAGGAGAATTACCAGAAGGAACAATAAGATTTGGAGAAGTAGAATGGGTAGGAGATGGAACAGCAAGTGTAGCCATCAACACAAGTGAAGAAGGGTACCAATTACAATATCAAAAAAATAGTATAGAAGGACAATGGACAACAATAGAAAGTGGAGAAAAAATAACAGGCTTAGTGCATAATGATACTGTATATGGAAGGCTATTTGATGGAGTAAATGGAACAAAAGAAGAAGCAAGTGTAAGCATACAAGATGGAATAGATCCAATAGTAACAGTAAGTCCAGGAACAATAACAACAAATAGTATAACAGTAAGTGCTAGCGCAGTGGATAACGAAAGTGGAATGGTAGATAATGTAACATACACATACTATATAAAGAAAACAGGCGAAGCAGACACAAGTTATATAGCAAAAGCAAGTAACATACCACAAAATAGCTATACATTTACAGGCTTAACCCAAGAAACAAGTTATGATGTAAAAGTAGAAGTAGTTGGAGATAAAGCAGGAAGGACAGGAACAGGTACACTACAAAATCAAGTTACAACAAAAGTAGGAGGAGCAGATGGAGGATTAGTAACA
>CAJFUM010000049.1 GCA_904420285.1 uncultured Clostridia bacterium
ATATATAACACTTGCTTATTATCTGTGATCTGTCCCAGAACATATAATGCAAGTGTGGATTCCCTTTTTTTAAATGTACTACCCCAACATATTCTAATCTTGAAAATGGTATCTTTAAAACTTTTGCAATGTCTTGAATATTATTTTTTATCATTTTTTCCCAAGTTTCTCTTTTATCATAGCCCAGTCTTACTGCATCATCTTCTCTTAATGATATAATTCCTCTATATACATTATTTTTTGCCTCTGATATAGATTTTATATATTTTGCCACCTCTTTCTTTTGTATATCATCAGCTAATTTATGATAATTATAATAACCAAATATACTACTACC
The DNA here is from genome assembly GCA_904420285.1 of uncultured Clostridia bacterium. GTDB lineage: Bacteria > Bacillota > Clostridia > TANB77 > CAG-508 > CALXVA01. The sequence goes on from CAJFUM010000049.1 coordinate 338, forward strand.
ATATTCATTAAATACTGCATTTGTTCTTGTAGAAATATAATATAAATGCTTTATATTTCCAGTTGGAGTATCTTTTTTGTTAGGAGAGTATGCTCTAATTTTTGAAATTACCTTTGCCATTAGCTATTCCTATTCGTAGCATAGACAATAGCTTGTCTTTCTGCTTTTTCTATTATTTCATCTGTATTCTCTTGACTAAATTCTTTTAGCATAGAACACAATATATATTTACTAGCCTCTGATGACTTGATATTCTTTATCACAATTTTTATAAGTCGTTCCAAAGGTTGTTCACAAACACTTTCAACTTGATTTCTTATTATTTCTGATATTTTATCAATATCATCTGCTGTTGTTTTTATACCTAAACCAATATTTATATACTCTCTCACAATTTCTGAAATAGATTCATTTTCTTTGCATACTTTGCACAAACGATTATATGTTTCCATATCAACACGAACAGATAATTTTATCGTGTTCTTTTTTTTCATTTTTACATATCGCCTCCTTATTATCTGCTTTATAACCTCGTAGAGCAAGAATAGCTGTCCGACAGACAGCCCATCACAGCTTGAAGGCAGAGCCTTCAACGAGTATGACACCTAGTCATTTTGTCCTCCGTTCGTCCGACAAGTTTTTATAGTAATTTTCTAGTAAAAAATCAATAAGTTCGCTAAACTCTTTATCGTTTGCGAACTTATCTTTATACTTTTTCCATATATTTTTTTGCAATTTACCAGTAAACTTATCTTGATTATTCTTTTTAGGTTTACCTTTTATTATTTCTAACACATTTTCTTTTGTTATAGTACCTTTTACTGCTCTCAATTTTTGTGCTTGTGCTGTTGATAATTTTATATTTGCCTCATCTATAATATCATTTATTATTATTTGTTCTTCTGGGTTTATGTATGATAATTCTACACCAGCTCTTATTCCTATGATTTCATCATTAACTTTATTCTTTAAAGTGTCATTTAATTCTGTAAGTCTGATAAATCTTTGAATTTGTGTTCTACTATCTTCTGCTTCTTCTGCTAATTTATCTAAACTAGGTTTAGTTCCCTCTGGGAACTTTTCTTCTAACCTATTGATATTACTAGCTTTATCAGTATTTTCTTTACCTATTTTCTTTATTAGTTCTAGTCTTTTTTTATATGCTAAACCTTTTTCACAAGGCAAAATATTTTCCCTTTGTGCTAAATTTGTTTCAATCATTATAAGTTCTGCCATATCATCATCATATTCTTTTATTATTGCTGGTATTTCTGCTATTCCTAATTCTTTGCAACATCTTGCTCTATTATGACCACTTATAATTTCATACCTATCATTTTTCTTTCTAACTATAATTGGCGACAAGACTCCAGAACGCTTTATACTTTCTTTTAGTTCTTCAAATTTATTTTGTGTTATAGCTGAAAATATATGATTTTTAAATTCATCTAATAAATCAACATTTAACATCGTTATTTCTTGTTTATCGTTTAATTCTTGCATCTTTGCTTGTTTTTCTTCTTGTTCCTGTTCTTTCATAAATTTATTTAATAAGTTTGAATCCATAAATTTTCCCCTACCTTTCCATATCATCTTCCATAGTTTTTTCATATACTATATTTTCAATATTTTTAATCTTTTCAAAAGTATCTAAATTTGCAAATGGCAATATTATTTTTCCACTATCGTTGGAAAACTCTTTTATCTCTTTTGTTTCTGTATCAAATATAATTGAATAATATGTAGCATTTTTTCTTTTCATATCTGACATTGTTTCCAACCATACAAACTCATCATCGCTTGATATATCGTCCTTTGCATAAAGAACTATGTCATCTTTTATTTTTTCTAATACATCTGGGAAATTTAAAATGTTTTTGTAATAGGCATCATTTTCATTGTCCGCTAGATAGTTTCCTAAATAGTTTTCCTCTGCAAATGCTTTTAGAACTTCTAACCCTTTTTCTGTTATTAGTAATCTAACTTTTCTCATATTACTCAAATTCCTCCTCGTATTCCTCTTCATATACATTTTCCTCTTGCTGTTCTTCTTGTACTGTTTTGTCTGATTTTTTATTTGAATATTCACTTATAAATTCTTTTACTTTGTTAGGAAATATTCTCTCAAAATCTTCTTTTCCCATTGTATAATTTTTATCATTTAGTGAAAATCCAAGATTTTGTAAATCTTTATATATGTCTTTTGTTCTGCCATAAATTTGATATTCTACATCTTGATTTAGATATACTTTAACTTGTCCAGACATTATGATATGGCTAATTGTTTCTAAACTCATTTGTCTTTGTTTTTCTTCTAATTCAAAAACCTTTCTTTTTATTGTTTCCGATAAATTATTAAAATTATCTAGTGATAATTCTAATTTCTTATTTTCATTATTCCATTTTGCACCTATTGAACTTAATTCATCTTTTGCATCAAATGTTTTCCCATAAATTCTATATAAGTTACCAACTCTAAACATTTTAATTTCTTCATTTATGATTTTTTCTTCTAACATAAATTACCTCCTGTTTTTTTATTTTTTCATTTAATTTTCATTCCCATTTTGACCACCTCCTTTGATTTTGGGCATAAAAAAAACACCTACTAGCTTTTCAACTAGCAAGTGTTAATTCTCATATAA
>CAJFUM010000050.1 GCA_904420285.1 uncultured Clostridia bacterium
AAACTTTTATGCTTCAGGTGGATCAAAATTAAATGAAACAGCTAGGAGTTACAAAATGATAGCAGAAGAATCAGAAAAAGTTATGGGATTTGCTTTTGTTTGGTTTACTGATGGAATGGGCTGGATTTCTGCTAGAAATAACTTAAAGGAAACATTTGATAGTATGAATAATATTTATAATATTGCAGATATGAAAAATGGGATTATGAAAGAAATATTTAAATAATACGACATACTTAAGAAAAGCAAAATAATAATGTGATTTATGATTACAGGGTTATTTTGCTTTTTTGATAAAACTACAAATTCCGATATTTTTTGAAATAAAAATATCTTAATATAAGAAATATAGAAAGGAAAAATGTAATATGAAATATATAATGAAATTAAATCCAAAATATTTTGAATATATGAAGAATGGAACTAAAAGAGTAGAAGTTAGGCTAAATGACGAAAAAAGAAGATGCATTCAAATAGGAGATGAAATAATTTTTCAAAAAGAACCTGAACTAACAGATGAAATATATACTGAAATAATTGGGTTAAAAATAAAGAAAAGTTTTAAAGAGTTGATAAATACTTTAGATATTTCTCAATATTCTGATAAAAATGAAACCGAAGAGAAATTTTTAAAAGATTTATACAAATTTTATACTAAAGAAAAAGAAGAAAAATATGGAGTTGTAGGAATAGAAATAAAATTGAAAAAGGAGAATTTATGAAAGAAAAAATATTATTAGATACCAATATGATGATTTATATTTTAGATGATCATGTTCTAGATGAAAAAATATCCAAATTAACTAAAATATTATATGACTCTGATAGATATATGATTGCAATACACCCTAAAACGTTAGAAGAGGCTAACAAAATTAAAGAAGAAGAACGAAAATCTATATTTATATCTAAATTAAAAGTCTATAATATAATAGATAATCCACCTAAAATGCCAGAAGAATTTAATAATTTAGCTGGATGTAAAAATGAGAATGATAAAATAGACAACGAAATGCTGTATGCTGTAAGAAAAAATTGTGTTAGCTATTTTATTACAAATGACAAAAAACTTTTAAGAAAAGCAGCAATTTTAGGGTTAGATAATAGAGTATTGTCTATCGATAAAGCCTTAGAAAAGTTCAAAAAAGAAGAACAGGTTATTATACATACGCCTGTGTTTATTAAAACAGAATATCTATATAATATGGATTTAGAAGATGATTTTTTCACTACTTTGCGCAGAGATTATTTAGGGTTCGACAAATGGTTTAAAAGTAAACAATTAAAAGGCGAAAAAGCATATGTTACTACTACAAAGGAAAATAAAATTACATCATTTTTAATGTTAAAAGAAGAAGAAGAACATGAAAATTATTCTTCATTTGATACCCCATTTAAACCAGGAAGAAGAATTAAAGTTTCAACTTTCAAAGTATCAGATACTGGGAAGAAAATTGGAGAGTGTTTTATAAAAATAATGGTGAATGAGGCTATTAGAAAAAATGTTGATGAAATATATGTTACAACTTTTGAAAGGCAAGAAGCACTAATTTATTTACTAGAACAATATGGATTTAAATTATTCACGCACAAAAAAACTACTAAAAGTGATGGAACAGTTGAAAAGGAAGCAATTTATGTAAAAAATCTTAAAGATAAAACTCAATATCCATATGTGCAACTAAAAGAACAAGGAATTTTCATTTGCCCAGTAATACCTAAATATCATAAACTATTATTTGAAGATGCAGAAAAAGAATACCAGATAAGTATTGATGATACACAAGGGAAAAATACTTCTGCAAATGCTATAAAAAAGGCATTCATTTCAAATTCAAAAATAAAGATGATTAATCCTGGAGATATATTATTGTTTTATGCTTCTCACGATAAAAAAGCCATAACCACATTGGGCATTGTAGAAACAACATGGAATAAATTTGAATCTCAAGAAGAAATTTTTAATATAGTAAGAAAAAGAACAGCTTACGATGAAGAAGAATTAAAAGAGGTGACGACTCTAGACAGTTTAGTTATAATGTTTAAACATTTTATAACATTTCAAAAACCAATTACATATGCGTTTTTATTAAATAATAATATTGTTAACGGCTATATTCAAGCACCGACAAGTATAAAAAAAGAAAATTTAGAAAAAATAATAATAGAAGGAAAAGCTCAAAATATGATTGAAATACTGTAAAGGATACACAACAAAGTGTATCTTTTTTGCGTAAAAGTATTTACAATAAAGCATTTATTATATATAATATTAACAAATATGCTAATAAGCATGTTTGTCAAATTAAGGAGAAAAGATGAATAAGAAATTTGGAGAATTAGTAAAGGAATATAGAGGTGCTAAGAGCTTGAAAAAATTAGGTGATGAAATAGGAATATCTGCTGCTTATTTATCAGACATAGAAAACGGAAACAGGTTTCCATCTAAAGAAAAGCTAGATAAATTTATAAAAGCATTTAACTTAAAAGATGATGAAAAGGATAGATTTTATGATCTTGTGGCAAAAGAAAGTCCAAATAAATATAAAGTCTCTGGAGATATAGCAGAATATATAATGAAGAACGAGTTTTTACGAAATTTTATTAGGATAGCAAAAGATAAAAAATTAGACAATTCGTATTGGAAAAGTAAGATAAAAGAATTGGAAAGTGAGAGTGAGTAAATTATGTGTAATATGTTAATTTCAATTAATCCACAACATGTAGAAAATATTTTTAATGGAACTAAAAAATATGAATATAGAAAAATTAGATGTAAACAAGAGGTTGACAAAATAATAATATATTCAACATATCCTATAATGAAAATTGTAGGTGAAGCTAAAGTAGAAAAAATATTAGAAGATTCCCCAGATAATATATGGGAAGAAACTAAAAATTATTCAGGAATAGATTTGAAGTTTTATCAACAGTATTTTAAGGATAGAAGTAAAGCTATAGCATATAAATTAACCAACATAAAAAAATATAGTATTCCTCAAGAATTATCTAGCTATGGAATAAAGTCTGCACCACAGTCATTCATATATGTATAAAAATAAGTCCCAGAAGTTTCATTCCTTCTGGGATTTATTTTTTGTTATTTTATACATCCACCAATCAGTTGCATTCCATCAACAAAACCATTCCTATAATACTTTTCATTCCAGTAACAAAGATAATCCATAAAATTATTATTAAGTTTATCTAATTGCTTCTTAACATACTTTTGATTTTGTTTAGGTACATTCTTTAAAATATTTTCAGATAGCTCATCAAAATATAGATGGTGCTTTTTATCTTCAGGT
>CAJFUM010000051.1 GCA_904420285.1 uncultured Clostridia bacterium
AAGCATAGTTGTTTGGAAATGTAGAAATTGTGGACATATCCATGTTGGATTAGAAGCTCCTACAATTTGCCCAGTTTGCAAACATGCTCAAAGTTTCTTTGAAGTAAATGCTGAAAACTATTAATACATTAAGTGCATGTAATTTCTATAAATCACATGCACTTTTCTTATTGTATAATTCCTTTTTGTTTACAATAAATTTCAAATTGATTACAAAATTCTGCTATTAATTCTTCTCTTTCTATATTGATATTAAATTCTGTTTTTATTGATGATGCAATATCTTGTATCTCTTCATCAAATTCTGTTTGATTTACATTAAGTCCTATTCCTATTAACAAATATTTTATCTGTTCTCCGTGATGTTAAAGTTTGTGTTAAAATTCCTCCTATTTTTTTATTATTAAATACAATATCGTTTGGTTGTTTTATATTTAACTTTATCCCATATTTATAGTCCATTACGGCAACAATACACTTTGCAATATCTATTGTAAGTTCATTTAATTTATTAATTTTGCATTTAGGATATAATATTAAAGTAAATAGTATATTTTTCCCCTCTTCTGAATACCATTTTCTATCATGAGTTCCTATACCATTTGTTTGCTTATCTGCAATAATGATTGTTCCATTATCTATATTTTCTTTAGCTAATTCTTTAGCCTTTTTTTGAGTAGAATTTATCTCTTTAAAATATATTATATTTCTTCCGTATTATTTTTGCATTTAATTTTTCTTTTATTTTTTCTTGCATTTTTTATTCTCCCTTATTGTTAAAAATTTATTTTCAGTCTTGCCTTAAGTATAGCACTATTCAATATTTTTGTCTATTTTATACATATTATTTTTTATTATGTACATACTATTAATATATATTTTTGCATGTATATATTTACCTTTAAGTTTCTGTAATTTGTTTCGTATACATGCTATATTCATTTCAGATTTAGGAAGAGGTGAAAGAGATGGCATTGGATTATAATATTATAGGTGAAAGATTGAAAAAAGCTAGAACTGATAAAGGTTTGACACAAGAAAAACTAGCAGAAAAATTAGATGTTTCTATTGCTTTCTTAAGTAGAATAGAACGTGGTAGTTCTCATATTAGTTTAAAGAGATTAAGTCAAATATGTGATATTCTTGGTATTAGTGAAGGCTCAATTTTAAATGGTTCTTCTAACAAATCTAACACATATTTATCTTCAGAATTTGATAATATACTAAAAAATACAAGTTCTGAAAAACAAAAACTCATCTATAAAATAGCAAAAGTTATTAATGAAAATTAAATCTATATTGAATATTTATTTGAATATTATTTATACTATATATATAAATAATATTCTTTTTTATGCAAACTTTTTTCGACATTTTAGTTGATATTATTCTCTATTTATGATATGATTATGTGTGCAAAAGTATTATATTTAAAGTAATTTTTGCACAAAATATGTTTAATAAATATTATTATATTATGGCAGCAACTGCCAGGATGGAGGTTTATATGGATTTTAAACAATGGGAAGGCTTTAATAAAGCTGGAGAATGGACAAAAGAAATTGATGTTAGAGGGTTCATTCAATCCAACTACACACCTTATGAAGGAGACAGCAAATTTTTAGTAGGTGCTACTGAAAAAACAAAAAAATTATGGAATGAAGTTCTAGACCTTTATAAAAAAGAAAGAGAAAATGGTGGAGTTCTAGATGCAGACTGTAAAACACCTTCTTCTATAAATGCTTATGATGCAGGTTATATTAATAAAGAATTAGAAGAAATAGTTGGTTTACAAACAGATGCTCCATTAAAAAGAGCTATTATGCCAAATGGAGGTATAAGAATAGTTGAAAAATCAGCTGAAAGTTATGGATTTAAAGTAGATCCAGAAACAGAATATATTTATCACAATTTGAGAAAAACTCACAATGATGGTGTTTTTGAAGTATATACACCAGATATTAGAGCTGCAAGAAGTTCTCACCTTTTAACAGGTCTTCCAGATGGATATGGACGTGGAAGAATAATTGGTGATTATAGAAGAGTTGCACTTTATGGTGTAGATAGATTAATAGAAGAGAAAAAATTAGAATTAGACATTTTAAATACAGATGAATTTACTGAAGAAATAATTAGAAATCGTGAAGAAGTATCTGATCAAATTAAAGCATTAAATGATTTAAAAGCAATGGCTGCAAAATATGGATTCGATATTTCACAACCTGCTTCAAATGCTAAAGAAGCTATTCAATGGTTATATTTCGGATATTTAGGTGCTGTAAAAGATCAAAATGGTGCTGCAATGAGTTTAGGAAGAACATCTACTTTCTTAGATATATATATTGAAAGAGATTTAAAAAATGGTACTATAACAGAAGAATATGCACAAGAATTAATTGACCAATTTATAATTAAATTAAGATTAGTAAGATTCTTAAGAGCTCCAGAATATAATAGTTTATTCAGTGGAGATCCAGTATGGGTAACAGAAAGTATTGGTGGTATGGGAATTGATGGTAGAACTTTAGTTACAAAAAATTCTTTCAGAGTTCTTCATACATTAGATAATTTAGGACCTGCTCCAGAACCAAATTTAACTGTATTATGGTCAAATAATTTACCAAAAGGATTTAAAGATTATTGTGCTGATATTTCTATTAGAACATCTTCTATTCAATATGAAAATGATGATTTAATGAGAATAACACTTGGTGATGATTATGGAATAGCTTGTTGTGTTTCAGCAATGAGAATTGGTAAACAAATGCAATTCTTTGGTGCTAGAGCCAATTTAGCTAAAACTCTATTATATGCTATTAATGGTGGTAGAGATGAAAATTCTGGAAAACAAGTAGCTCCAAAATTTGAACCAATTACTTCAGAATATTTAAATTATGACGAAGTTATGGAAAAATTCGATCAAATGATGGAATATGTTGCAAAAATATATATTAAAGCATTAAATGCTATTCATTATATGCATGATAAATATTCATATGAAGCATTAGAAATGGCTTTACATGATAGAGATGAAGATATATTAAGAACAATGGCATGTGGTGTTGCTGGATTATCTGTTGTAGCAGACTCACTTTCAGCAATAAAATATGCAAAAGTAAAAGTTATTAGAGATGAAACAGGTTTAGCAGTTGATTATCAAGTAGAAGGAGATTTCCCGAAATACGGAAATGATGATGATAGAGTAGATGAAATTGCTGTAAATGTAGTAAAATCATTTATGAGAAAATTACAAAAACATCACACATATAGACATTCAAAACATACTCTTTCTATATTAACAATTACTTCAAATGTTGTTTATGGTAAAAATACAGGAAATACTCCAGATGGAAGACGTGCAGGAGAACCATTTGGACCAGGAGCTAACCCTCTTCATGGAAGAGATGCAAATGGTGCATTAGCAGTTATGAATACAATCGCAAAACTTCCTTATGAATATTCTGAAGATGGTATATCATTTACTTTCTCTATTACACCTGCTGCACTTGGTAAAGATGAAGAAACAAAAATAAATAACTTAGTAAGTATGTTAGACGGTTATTTCAAACAAACAGGACACCATATAAATGTAAACGTATTTAATAGAGAATTATTATTAGATGCAATGGATCATCCAGAAAATTATCCTCAACTTACAATTCGTGTTTCTGGATATGCAGTTAACTTTATAAAATTAACTAGAGAACAACAACTAGATGTAATTAACAGAACAATTCATGAAAGAATTTAATGTTTAGTATTAAAAAATAATTTTTGAGTTGTTACTTTGAGGTATAAATTTAAGTTAGCATATCAAAAAATATGCATCATGAATTTATACCTCTTATACTTATTTACACTTAATTATCTAGTTTTAAAGAAAATTAGGAGGCAATGATGGCAGAACAAGTAAATAAAAATATAACAGCAAAAATTCATTCTTTTGAGTCATTTGGCGCAGTAGACGGTCCAGGTATAAGATTTGTGGTTTTTTTCCAAGGTTGTTCATTAAGATGTAAATATTGCCATAATAGAGACACTTGGCCTATAAATGCTGGCATGGAATATAATGCAGATGAATTAATTGCTAAGATTAACAGATATAAAAATTATTTTACAGTATCTGGTGGAGGAGTTACACTTTCTGGAGGAGAACCACTATTGCAACAAGATTTTTTATTAGAACTATTGCCAAAATTAAAAAAATTAGGAATTCATATTGCAATAGACACATCTGGTTCATTCCCTATTACTGATAAAATAAAAAAAATTATAGAACTTGCTGATTTATTCTTATTGGATATAAAATGTATAAATGATGATATTTGTAAAGATCTTGTTGGTGTTTCTAATAAATTAGAATTAGAATTTGCAAAATACCTAAGTGATATTGGCAAAGATGTATGGATTAGACAAGTATTAGTACCTGGTATTACAGATAACAAAGAAGATTTATTAAAACTAAAAGAATTTATATCTAACTTAAGTAATGTTAAAAAAATAGAAATTTTGGCTTATCATGATTTAGGTAAATTCAAATGGGAAAATCTTGGTTGTAATTATGAACTAGAAGATGTTCCAAATGCTACTACAGAAGATGTAGCTAGAGCAAAAAAAATATTAGGTATATAGCAAAAAACCGCATTAAAATGCGGTTTTTATTTTCTTATTTTAATATTATTTTACAATATATAAATTAACAATATTTATCATAATCACAACAATCATCTTTTTTGTCTTTACAACAAACTAATGTTATTATTCTAATAATTAATAAAATTAAAAGAATAGATAAAATTGCTATTATTGCACCAATACCTATAGCAGCTAATAGCCCCGTTAAAGCACCAATTATAATACCTATTACAAAAGCTAATAAAGAAGTTAAAATACATATTATTATATCAACACAACATTTTGTTTTTTTGCAACAATTATCAAACATATTATATACACACCTCCTAGATAGCATAAAATACTATCTAATATATAATATGTTTTACACCTATTTTTTTCTACATTTTTTTACATTTATTTTACCCAAATAAACCTCTCTTTTTTACAGGTGGCTGTTCATTCATTGTTTTAGCAAGTTCCATCATTAATTCTCTTTGTTCTTTTGTAAGCTTTTTAGGAACTTGCACTAAAACTGTAAACACAAAATTCCCTTGTGAACCATTATTTATATTTTTAAATCCTTTTCCCCTAATTGTAAACTTCGTTCCTGGTTGTGTTCCATCTGGAATTCTATACACTTCCTTACTTCCATCAACCATCGGAATTACTAAATCAGCCCCAAGAGTAGCCTGTGTAACAGTAATTGGAACTTCGCAAAATACATCCTGCCCATCTCTTGTAAAAATACTATGTCTTTTTACATGAACAATTATTCTCAAATCTCCATTTGGACCGCCTTTTTCTCCTGGTTCGCCTTGCCCCTGTAATACAATTGATTGATTATCATTAATACCAGCTGGAATCTTTACTGTAATTTTTACTTGTTTTCTAACAGTACCTTTTCCCCTACATTCTGGACAAGGTTCTGGAATTATCTCTCCAGTTCCATTACAATTTGTACAAGGTCGTACAGTTTGCATTTGCCCAAATAAAGTAGTTTGAGTTTGTTTTATTTGCCCTGTTCCATGACACACACTACATGTTTGTTTCTTAGTACCTGGTTTTGCTCCATCTCCATGACACACACTACACTTTTCATTTCTTATAATATTAATTTCTTTTTGAGTACCTAAAAATGATTCTTCAAAAGAAATATCAACTCTATAATTCAAATCATTTCCCTGTCTAGGGCCATTTCTTCTATTAGAACTTCTTCCACCAAAACTGCCTCCAAAAAATGAAGAAAAAATATCACCTAAATCACCAAAGTCTCCAAAACCATCAAATCCTCCAGATGATGAATATGAGTAATAGCCATTTCTTCCACCAAATGGTCCTCCAGCTCCACCAAAACCTTGGCTTGGATCTGCTGTTCCAAACTGATCATACATTTTTCTTTTTTCTGGATTTGATAAAACCTCATATGCTTCATTTACTTCTTTGAATTTAGCTTCCGCTTCTTTTTTATTATCTGGATTAGCATCTGGATGGTATTTTTTTGCAAGTTTTCTGTATGCTTTTTTTAGTTCATCTTCAGTTGCGGTTTTATTTACTCCCAATATTTCATAATAATCCTTATTTGCCATTATCTTTCTCCCTTAAAAAGTCTTATTATTATATTTTTCTCCTACACTTTAGAATTCGAGGTTGGATGTTCCAACCTCTAAATTTTTTTAATTATATTCCTCTATTTCATAATTACTTATAAAATTGTGTTTTTACTAGGCAATTATTTGTCTTCGTCAACCTTATAATCCGCATCATATACATTTCCATTGCTATCAGTATGTGGTTCATTATTATTTTCTGAATTTGCTTCTCCTGTTGCTCCACTAGCATCTGTTGCACCTTTTGCTTGAGAATATACTTTCTCTGAAATTGAATAGAAAATTTGTGTTAACTTTTCTGTTGCAGATTTTATAGCTTCAACATCTGTTCCTTCTAATGCTTTCTTAACATTTTCTATTTCTGTTTCTGCTTTAGCTTTTTCTTCTCCACTTATTTTATCACCTAAATCATTTATTGTTTTTTGGCAATTATATACTAAGCTTTCTGCATTATTTCTAACTTCAATTTCTTCTTTTCTCTTCTTATCTTCTGCAGCATGTGCTTCAGCATCTTTAACAGCTCTATCAATATCTTCATCTGTTAAATTTGTACTAGCTGTAATTGCAACTTGTTGACTATTTCCTGTTGCCATATCTTTTGCAGATACATGAACTATACCATTTGCATCTATATCAAATGTAACCTCTATTTGAGGTACTCCTCTTGGTGCTGCTGGAATTCCTGTTAATTGGAATCTTCCTAATGTTTTGTTATATGCAGCCATTTCTCTTTCGCCTTGAAGTACGTGTATTTCAACGCTTGTTTGACCATCTGCTGCTGTTGAGAATACTTGTGATTTCTTAGTTGGTATTGTAGTATTTCTTTCAATTAATTTTGTAAATACCCCACCTAATGTTTCGATACCAAGTGATAATGGTGTTACATCTAATAATACTAAGTCTTTAACATCTCCAGAAAGTACTCCACCTTGAATAGCTGCACCAATTGCAACACATTCATCAGGATTTATTCCTTTATCTGGTTCTTTTCCAGTAATTTTTTTAACTGCTTCTTGAACAGCTGGAACTC
>CAJFUM010000052.1 GCA_904420285.1 uncultured Clostridia bacterium
ACTGGTGCGAAGCACCAATAATAAAATTCAATATACTACAATTTTTTTATAAAACTTTGTTTCACATCATTGACATATATACAAAAATCAGATCCTTTTTTTCAAAAACTTATTGACGAATTAATAAAATATAATCAAAAAAAGTATGGACAGATGGAGATACATAAATGAATGGAATATTAATTGCTGTTATGGGTATTGATGGTGCTGGAAAAACTACATTAATAAATAATATAAAAAGGTGTAGTATTAATGTCCCAAAAATTAAGTGTATGAGTATATTTGATAATTCTATTTTTACACAAGAATTAGAAAAAACTGCAGAAATGCAAGGGAAAACCAGAAGACAAGTATATTCACCAGAACTAAGAAGTATTGTTTGGAGAAATGATTTGATTAATAATACATTAACAAGGGTAGTTCCAGAATTAGAAAAAGGCAATATTGTTATATTAGATAGATATTGTTTATGTAATAAAATATATTCAAGCTTACATGAGAATGGTTTGATGCATATGGACAAAATTTTAGAAGTTTTACCAAAGCCAGATCTAGGTATATTTTTAGATGTTAATGTAGATGTAGCGCTAAAAAGAATAGAAGAGAGAAAAAAAGAGCAAGCACCATATGAAACACTAGAGAAATTAGAAGAATTAAGAAAAAAATATTTAGTTAGTTTACCATACGAAGGCTATTCAATTATTAAAATTGATGCTAATTTGCCTGCAAATGAAGTTACTAAGCAAACATTAAAAAATATAATGAAAATTATGAATCAAAAAACACAAAAAGGAAGGAAAGAAGAAATTGGAAGAAATATATAATAATATATATTTAGGAGATGAATATCCATATCTAAGACCATATTTATGTAATGGGAATCCATATGAAGCTAAAATATGTTTTATTGGTACAAATCCTGCGACTCCCATATATCCATTTCAAGCAGAACTTTCAGAATATATAGAATTATTTAGAAATTATGATGCTTTTATGGATTTTTATAAACAAAGTAGAAAATCAAAAGGAAAAACTGAAATATCTAGAACAAGAATGGGAATTATAGAATTTTCAAAATGGATAAGGGAAGAGTTTGGAACCAATATGATAGAAACAGACATATTTACATATCCAACAAAAAGTATAAAAGAATTAAAAAATGTAGATAAAGAAATATTATTAAAAAGTATTAAATTATTTGAAAATGTTTTAAAAGAATTTAACCCACCTATTTTAATATTACATGGAGCATTAACAGTAAATACTTTTAGAAAATTGATGGAAAATAAAGATATTAAATATAATTGTAATGAAAATAAAATGGAAAACATGGAACAAGCTAACCCATTTGCAGAGATTAAATTAAATGGAAGAAAAATAAAAGTACTTGTAAGTAAGCATTTTATGTATTATGGAAGAACAGGAAACTCATTTAAAAGTTTAAAACACAATTTAACTGAAATGTTAAGTAAAGATAAAGGTTTGGAAATTTAAAATATACTAAAAAACTCGGTTTATATTATATAACTGAGTTTTTTAATTTAATAGGAAGATCCTTCTAAAATCTTATTAAATTAAAAGTTATAACCACTATTGCATTTAGTATTTCTTTTTTAAAGTCAAAACTAAATCGGCACGAACAAAGGACGATATTCATTATTTTGTTCTGTAATAGAATATTTCATTTAAAATTTCCTACAAAATTCACTTTAGCAAAAAAATAGATAATAATAATGTTATGGTGTTAAAATATACCAAGGAGGTGGTGTGGCAGCACCTATAGGTTCGCAAGTTTTAGGAGAGGTATTGCCATATTTAGAAGTGCAACAAGACAATTTACTAGAAGAAGATATAAAAAAAGAGGTAGAAGTTCCAAATATTACAGGATTAACAATTAGCGAAGCAAAGAAAGAGCTAGAAAAAGTGGGGTTAAATATAAGTTATGAAAAAACAGAAGAAGATGTATCTGAAAAAATAGTAACAAAACAAGTTCCAATAGGAGGAATAAAAACTTATGAAGGCACAAATGTAATAATTGAATATTAAAAAAATATATAAAAAAATGTCAAAGTATGTACAAAAGACCAATTTAGTTATATAATGTAAAAGGCATATTTTGAAGTATAGAGAAAGGAGAAATTCTGGATTATGGATTTAAAAAGTATGTTGATTGATATTGAAGGCTTGAAAGTAAAGGGAAGCCTTGAAAAAGAAATTGCTAATATAAGGAATAATTCTAAAGACGTAAAATTAAATGATATGTTTGTAGCTATAAAGGGATTTGATTCTGATGGTCATGAGCATATATTAGAAGCAATAGATAAGGGAGCTAAAGTAATTTTAGCACAAGAGGATAATATAGATAAAGAAACAATAAAATCAATTCCAGAAGATGTTACTCTAATTTTATGTAATAATACAAGATATGCATTAGCAATATGTGCATGCAATTATTATAAAAATCCATCAAAGAAAATGAAATTAGTAGGAGTTACAGGAACAAAAGGAAAAACTACAACAACATATATGATAAGAGATATATTATTAAAACAAGGAATAAAAGTTGGATTAATAGGGACTGTAGCTTCATATGTAAATGATACAAAAATAGCAGATAACGAAAATACTACTCCAGAAAGTATAGAATTACAACAAATATTAAGTAAAATGCAAGAAGAAGGATGCCAAGTTGTGGTTATGGAGGTATCATCACAAAGTTTAAAATTAGATAGAGTTGCAGGCTGCGATTTTGATATAGGTATATTTACCAATTTTGCAGAAGATCATATAAGTGCTAAAGAGCATCCAGATATGCAAGATTACTTTAATTCGAAGGTTAAACTATTTAAAATGTGCAAAAAAGCATATATTAATGCAGATGATGTTTATGCATCAACAATACCTAAATTAGTTCCAGAATGTGATATTTCAACATTTGGAATAGATAATTATTGCAATATTTTAGCTAAAGATATTACAGTTACTAATCAATTTGTTGACTTTAAAATGAAAATTGGAGATAAAAATGAGAGAATAAAAGTTTCTATACCTGGTAGATTTAGTGTATATAATTCTCTTGCTGCAATTTCTGTAGCTTTACAATTTGGTTGTAGTACAGAAAATATAAAAGAAGCATTATTAAACATGAGAGTTCCAGGAAGAAGTGAACTTGTTGATAATAAACTAGGTTTAACTATAATGATAGATTATGCTCATACACCAGAGAGTTTAGAAAAAATATTATCTTCAGTAAAAATATATACTAAAGGAAGAGTAATTTCTGTATTTGGATGTGGTGGAGATAGAGATAAAATAAAAAGACCAATGATGGGCGAAGTATCTGGTAGAGTAGCAGATTATACAATCATTACATCAGATAATCCTAGAACAGAAGATCCCGCAAGTATCGTAAAAGATATTGAGAATGGAATAAAAAACACAAACGGGAAATATGAATGTATAGTAGATAGAGTTGAAGCAATAAAAAAAGCTATTAGTATGGCAAATAAAAAGGATATAATTGTACTTGCCGGAAAAGGACATGAACAATATCAAGAAATTAATAATAAAAGATATCCATTTGACGAAAAGCTAATTGTAAATAATATTATAGAAGAAATGACAGTAAAAAAATAATATAAATAAATATACAAATAGATAATATAATTAATAAATAGCAACTAAAGTAATAAAATAAATTTTAAAATTGACAAAGGAGGAAAATGTATGCAATATCAGAATAAAATATTACTACTGTCATTTTTTGCAAGTGTAGTATTGGCATTGATAATTGTACCAATTTTAAGAAAATTAAAGGTAGGGCAAATAGAAAGAGAAGAGGGACCAAAATCACATCTAAAAAAACAAGGAACACCAACAATGGGTGGAATAATAATGATATTAGTCCTTGTAGCAGTAGGAATATTTGTGTACCTAGATTATTCGGAAGATCAAATTGAAACAGCTAAAGCAATTATTCCATTAATAGGAGTAGCTGTTGGATTTGGATTTATAGGTTTTATAGATGATTTTAAAAAACTTGTATTAAAGAATACAAAAGGGTTAAGTCCAAAAGCTAAAATGTTAGGATTATTAATTGTATCAGTAGCATATACTGTAATATTAGTTAATTATTTGGATATAGGAACAGATATATATATACCATTTGTAAAAACATATATTAATGTACCAATTTGGCTCTATATACCATTTTCGGTAATAGTAATGTTAGCTGCTACAAATGCAGTTAACTTAACAGATGGAATAGATGGATTATCTACAAGTGTAACCACTATAATTATTACATGTTTAACTGTTATATCTATATTATTGGGAGTTAAAGAAGTAACAGTTATAGGAACAATATTAATAGGAGCATGTTTAGGATTTTTATTATTTAATTTAAATCCTGCTAAAGTAATGATGGGAGATACTGGTTCATTGATGCTTGGAGGTGCTATTGCAGGAATTGCAATATATTTAAAAATGCCACTATTATTATTAATTATAGCAATAATACCAATAATTGAGACTGTTTCTGTTATGTTGCAAGTAGCATATTTTAAGAAAACTGGAAATAGAATATTCAAAATGACACCAATACATCATCATTTTGAATTATCTGGATGGAAAGAAAATAAAATAGTGTCTGTATTTAGCATTATTACATTAGTATTTTGCATAATAGGATTATGGGCTATATAAAATATAAATTTACCTTCAGATAATTATAAACGAGAAAGAGTAAAATTTTGCACTTCGGAAAGGATTGATATGCAAAATGCAAAAAAAATCAAAAGCAAATAACAAAATAGATAAAACCAGAACTAAAAGAACACAAGTAGATTTTGTTCTAATAGTTATTATAATTATTCTATTATCATTTGGAATAGTAATGGTATTATCAGCAAGTGCACCATCTGCTCTTGCTGAAACCGGTGATAGTTATACATATGTTACCAAACAAGCAATATTTGCTATACTTGGTTTAGTTGCAATGTGGTTTTTTTCTAAATTAGATTATAGATTTTACAAAAAAATATATTGGCCAGTATATTGGTTTTCTGTAGGAGTATTATTATTAGTTCTAATTCCAGGGTTAGGATATTCAGCTGGAGGAGCAACAAGATGGATAGACTTAGGATTTACTCAATTTCAACCATCTGAAATTACTAAAATAGGTTTAATAATATTTTATGCTGGTTATTTATCAGATCATAAAGATGAATTAAGAAGCTTTAAAAAAGGCTTTTGCAAACCAATAGCTTTTTTACTACCACCAGTAGCAATAGCATTATTCGTACAAAACCACTTAAGTGTTGGTATAGTAATGGCAGCTATTACCTTTGTTATGATGATAATGGCAGGCTGTAGATTATTGCATTTTATAATTGTAGGTGGAATTGCAGGTGGAGCATTAGCAGGTGGATTAGGGATATTTTTAGCTACAGCAGGAGAAAATGCAGCAGATGCAAACTTTAGAATAGGCAGATTACTTAATTATATGGATCCATGGCAAGACCCTACAGGAACAGGATGGCAAACTATTCAAAGTTTATATGCTATTGGTTCAGGCGGATTATTTGGAGTTGGTTTAGGCGAGAGTAAACAAAAATATTTATATGTATCTGAACCTCAAAATGATTTTATATTTTCTATATTAGCAGAAGAGCTTGGATTTATTGGATGCGTAATAGTTATTATATTATTTGCTTTATTTGTATGGAGAGGAATAATTATAGCAATGAAAGCACCAGATATGTTTGGAAGCTTATTGGCGACTGGAATAACTACTCTTGTAATGATACAAGTAGCAATTAATATAGGAGTTGTAACCAATACTATACCTAATACAGGAATGTCGCTTCCATTCTTTAGTGCAGGAGGAACAGCTCTGGTAATGCTGTTGCGGAATGTGTGGAATATTACTGAATATCTCTAAATCAAAATCAAAAGCATAAATTATATTTTGAGGAGGAATTTTAATGAGAGCAATAATAGCAGCAGCAGGAACAGGAGGGCATATTAATCCAGGAATTGCTATAGCAAATAAAATTGTAGAAAAAGAGAATGATTCAAAAATTATTTTTATTGGAACTAATAGAGGATTAGAAAAAGATTTAGTACCAAGAGCTGGATATGAATTAAAAACTATAGATGCTTATGGTTTAGAGAGAAAAATCTCATTACAAAATGTAAAAAAACTATATAAAACATTTAAATCAATTAAAGAGTCTGAAAGAATAATAGCAACTTTTAAACCAGATGTTATTATAGGTACAGGAGGATATATTTGTGTTCCTGTAATATTAGCAGCAAAAAAATTGAAGATTCCAGTTGTATTACATGAAAGCAATGCATTTCCCGGTATTGCAGTAAAACTTTTTAAAAGAAAAGCAGATGCAATATTAGTTGGATTTAAAGATGCTAAAGATAGACTAAAAGATGCAAAAAATGTAATAGTTACTGGAAATCCAGTAAAAATTAAAAAAAGAATTTTTAGTAATAGTGAAAAAGAAAGAATAAAAAACGAGATTGGAATAAATTCAAATAAACCTATAGTATTAGTATTTGGAGGAAGCCAAGGAGCACAAAGTATAAACAGAAGCTTTATAGAAATAATAGTAAATAAGAAGAATAAAAATTATCAAATAATTTGGGCAGCAGGACCAGAACAATATGAAAAAATAAAAGAGACTTTAAAAGATGTAAATATGGATATAGATAAATTAGAAAATGTAAAAATTGTACCATACATATATAATATGGAAGAAATAATGAATATAAGCGATTTGGTTGTATCTAGAAGTGGAGCAATGACAATATCTGAAGTTGCAATTACTGGAAAACCAGCTATATTCATACCATATCCATTTGCAACAGAAAATCATCAGGAATACAATGCAAAAGTATTAGTAAATGCTGGAGCAGCTAAGCTTATATTAGATAAAGATTTAAATTCAGAAATATTAGGAAATACAATAGAAATGATAATAGGAGACAAACAAGAATTAGAAAAAATGTCAGAAAACTCACAAAAAGTATCTATTCAAAATGTAGAAGAAAAAATATATAATGAAATAAAACAAGTAATAAATTAAAAAAATAAGAATATATATAATACAGAATAGTTTATCTATTCTGTATTTATATTTTTGTAACAATACCAAATGTCGAAGGCTGTCGAACTATAGAAGACGAAAATCCTTGCTATTTATATTGAATTATATTATAGTAAAAAAGTACGTTGTTTTAGAAAGGGGGCTCACTAAAGATGGAGTATAAGAAAAGCTTTTTTGGAAGAACCATAATAGATAGTTCAGATGCTGAAGAAGTAGAAGAAATAGACGAAATTGAATTAGAATATTATAAAACTCACAATTTAGCTGAAAGAAACGAAAGAAAATATGGAATAGAAATAGTGAAAATATTAAAAAATGAAAAATTTAATATAGAATCAAAAATAGTTAATAACATATCAAATGAAGAAAAAGAAATTAGCAGATTATTAGAAATATTAATGTTAAATAAAGTTACTCCTGTAACAGTAGAAGATGTTATCTCAGACATATCAGTTTTGGACTAATCCAAAACTGAATTTTTGTTATTTACTTGTCAAAATTAAAAATATGAGGTATTATACTATATAGACTAATTTGGGAAAATATGTATATAATATATAAAAATAAATGAAAGGAGATTATGATAAAGAAATTTATCATATAACTATAATGGCAGATAAATTAATAATTGTTGAATCACCTGCAAAGGCGAATACTATAAAAAAATTTTTAGGAGGAAGCACAAAAGTAGTAGCTTCAATGGGACATATAAGAGATCTTCCAAAATCAAAAATGGGAGTAGATATAGAACATGATTTTGAACCTGAATATATAAACATACGTGGAAAAGGAGATTTAATAAAATCTTTAAAAGCAGATGCAAAAAAAGCAAAAAAAATATTTCTTGCAACTGACCCTGATCGTGAAGGAGAAGCAATTGCTTGGCATTTAGCATATATACTTGGTATACCTACAGACAGTGTGTGTAGGGTTACTTTTAATGAAATTACTAAAGAAACTGTACAAAATTCTATAAAAAATCCTAGAAAAATAGATATGAATTTAACTGATGCTCAACAAGCAAGAAGAGTATTAGATAGAATAGTGGGATATAAAATTAGCCCATTATTGTGGAAAAAGGTTAGAAGAGGATTATCTGCTGGAAGAGTACAATCAGTTGCAGTAAAACTTATAGTAGATAGAGAGCAAGAAATAGAAAATTTTAAACCAGAAGAATATTGGAATATTATAGCTACTCTTTTGGATGAAAATTCTAATAAAACTTTTTTAGCTAAATTATATGGTAAAAATAAAAAGAAAATAGAATTACATACTAAAGAAGAAGTAGATGAAATAATTAGTAAAATAAAAGATGGAAAATTTATTGTAACAGAAGTAAAAAAAGGTCAAAGAAAAAGAACTCCAGCACCTCCTTTTACAACTAGTACAATGCAACAAGAAGCATCTAGAAAATTAGGTTTTACTTTGAAGAAAACAATGTCAGTTGCACAAGGACTTTATGAAGGAGTAAAAGTAGAAGAAAAGGGAACTGTAGGATTAATAACTTATATGAGAACAGATTCTACTAGAATTTCAGATGAGGCAAGAGTAGCAGCAAAAAAAGAAATAGTAAAACAATATGGAGAAGAATATTATGAGAATAGATATTATAGAACAAAGCAAAACTCACAAGATGCTCATGAAGGTATAAGGCCAACTTATATTGAACTAAATCCAGATAAAATAAAAGATAGTCTATCAAAAGATCAATATAAATTATATAAATTGATATATAATAGATTTTTAGCAAGTCAAATGCAGTCAGCTGTATATGACACAATTTCAGCTAATATTGATGTAAATGAATATAATTTTAGAACAAGTGGACAAACATTAAAATTCAAAGGATTTATGACATTATATGTTGAAGATTCAGATAATCAAAATAACGAAAATGAAGAAACTTTTGTACCAGAGCTTAAAGAAAAGCAAGAAGTAAAAAAGAAAAAAATAGATACTAAACAAAGCTTTACTGAGCCACCACCACGTTATACAGAAGCTAGTTTAGTAAAAGCATTAGAAGAAAAAGGAATAGGAAGACCAAGTACTTATTCTCCTACAATTACTACTATATTAGAAAGAAGATATATAGAAAAAGAGCAGAAACAATTAATACCAACAGAACTTGGTAAAGTAGTAAACAAACTACTTACAGAAAATTTTTCTGATATTATAAATGTTGAATTTACTGCAAAAATTGAAGAAGAATTCGATGAAGTAGCAGAAGGAAAAGAAGAATGGAAACAAGTAATAAGAGATTTTTATGGACCTTTTGAAAAAGAATTAGAGAAAGTAGAAAAAGAACTAGATCATGTTGAACTTAAAGAAGAAGTATCAGATATACCATGTGATAAATGTGGTAGAATGATGGTTATAAAATATGGAAGATACGGAAAATTTTTGGCATGTCCAGGATATCCTGAATGTAAAAATGCCAAACCTTTAATTGAAACAATTGATGTACCTTGCCCTAAATGTGGTGGGAAAATACAGATAAGGAAAACTAAGAAAAAAAGAAAATATTATATTTGTGAAAATAATCCTAAAACATGTGATTTTATTTCATGGAATAAGCCTAAAAAGGAACAAAGCTAGTAGTATATATATACTAGCTTTGTTTTTACAAGGATAATAATAGTATTGTAAAATAAAGCTGTTTATGTTATAATTTTTGATTAGGAAATAGTAAAAGGAGTTATTTACAATATGAATAAAAATGAAGAGCAATATAAAATTTTTAAACAAATTGTACATGCTTTTTATCATAATGGCGTTGAAAAAACAAAAGAAATTCAAAGCAAAGTAAATAATTTAATGATAGAACCCAAATTAATATATGACAGTTTTCATAAAACACTAAAAGCGGAATTTAAAATAGGGGATTCACAATTATATAAAATAAAAAATTTACCAGAATTTTTTGAAAAAATGTTAAAACATGAAGAGTATAAATATGGAAATAAATTAAGCTTTATACATGATAGGGGAGCTTTTAGAAAAGAAGATTTACCATTATTAGATTATATTTTAAAATATGCGGAGATAATTAAATATTCTAATGAAACAGTTAACTCATATAGTAAATATATGAGAACAATGAGCAATGAATATATAACAATTTCTAATACTGGATTAGATGAGATATTCCAAATTTTAAAAAATAGAAATGTTATTATAGAAAGAGATAGCATAATAGATACAATAGTTTTATCTGATAATAACCCTAATATAAAGTTTCTAGTAGAGCAAGAAATAAATGGCGATTATATTATCACTCCAAGTATGAAAATTTTTGATTATGAAATTTTAAAAGGAAGAGAAAATACATATTTACTTACTAAAAAAGCTTTTTATAAATGTGATGATCATTTTGTTAATACTAGTTTAAAATTATTAGATATTTTTAAAGAAAATTATGTTGACAAAATAAGATTTAAAAGAGAAGAACTTCCAAACTTTTGCTCATTAGTATATCCAAAATTAAAAAATGAAATTTCATTAGAAAAGCTAGATGAAAACATTATTGATAAATATATTCCAAAAGATTTATATATAAAAATATTTTTAGATTATGATGAAAATAATCATATTACAGCAGATATAAAATTTATATATGGAGATGTGGAATTTAATCCTTTAGATAATAATGTAAAAGATTTAAATGTAGCAAGAGATATTTCAAAAGAAAATGAATATTTAGATATATTTGTTAATACTGGATTTATGTTTGACAAAGACAAAAAAAGATTGATATTAGTAAATGAAGATAAAATTTATAATTTCTTATCAGTTGAGATAGAAAATTATATGAAGAGATTTGAAGTATTAGCCACAGATAGCTTTAAAAAGAAGGAAATCCGAAAACCACAAATAACTTCAATTGGTGTAAAAATAGAAAATGATTTGTTAAAAGTAAATTTTTCTAATATCGATTTTGATATAATAGAAATAGAAGAAATAATGCAAAAATATAAACTTAGAAAAAAATATCATCGACTAAAAGATGGAAGTTTTTTGGATTTAGAAGAAAACAGTACAATGAATTTTATAAATAGCATATTAGATAGTGATGATATTAGTTATACAGAAATAAAAAATGGAGAAATTGTATTACCTATTTCTAGAAGTATGTATTTAGATAGAATATTAGAAAAAATAGATGCTGATATTGTTGAATCCGACGAGTATAAAAAAATTGTTAAATTAGTTTCAAAAAAGAAAAATGATGAGAAAATACAAATACCAAAAGGATTAAAATCTGAACTCAGAAATTATCAGATTACGGGTTTTAAATGGTTGAAAATGTTAGATCAATATAAACTAGGTGGAATTTTGGCAGATGATATGGGATTAGGAAAAACCATACAATTATTAGCTGTAATACTAGATTATATTGAAAATTCAGATAATCCAAAGCCAAGTATTGTTGTTTGTCCAAGTTCACTTTCACTTAACTGGAAAAACGAGATAAATAAGTTTGCTCCTTCAATCAAAACAATAGTCATACATGGAACAGCAGAAGAAAGAGAAAATCAAATTAGTGATATTAAAAAATATAATCTTGTAATAACATCATACGATTTGCTAAAAAGAGATATAGATATTTATAAAAAACATGATTATTATTTTAAATATATAATTGCAGATGAAGCACAATATATAAAAAATAATAATACTCAAAATGCAAAGGCTATAAAAGAAATAAAATCTGAAACAAAGTTTGCTTTAACAGGAACTCCTATAGAAAATTCATTATCTGAACTATGGTCTATATTTGATTTTATAATGCCAGGATACTTATATTCATATAAAAAATTTAAAGAATTATTTGAAATACCAATAGTAAAAGAAGATGATGAGCTTGCAATGAGAAAATTAAAAGATTTAATTGAACCGTTTATTTTAAGAAGAAATAAAGCAGAAGTTCTAACAGAACTACCAGATAAAACCATAAGTATACTAAATAATGAAATGCAAGGAGAACAGCAAAAAATATATTTATCATATTTAGCAAGTGCAAAGAAAGAAATTTCTTTAGAAATAAAAGAAAATGGATTTGATAAAAGTCAGATAAAAATTTTAGCATTGTTAATGAGATTAAGACAAATTTGTTGTCATCCATCGTTATTTATAACTAATTATAAAGGAGAAAGTAGCAAACTTAATCAATGCATTGAATTATTAAAAGATGCTATTTTATCTGGACATAAAATACTTTTGTTTTCTGGATATTCAAGTATGCTTTCAATAATTGAAGAACAATTAAAAATAGAAAAAATAAAATACCTAAAATTAACAGGTCAAACTAAAGTCGGGGATAGAATAAAATTAGTAGAAGATTTTAATAATAATGAAGAAATAAAAGTATTTCTTATATCTTTAAAGGCAGGAGGAACTGGATTAAACTTAATAGGAGCAGATGTTGTAATACATTATGATCCATGGTGGAATATTTCTGCAGAAAATCAAGCAACTGATAGAACATATAGGATAGGACAAAGAAAAAATGTACAAGTTTATAAACTGATTACTAAAGACTCAATAGAAGAGAGAATATATGAATTGCAAGAAAAGAAAGCAAATTTGGCAAAAACAATGCTTTCAACAGAAACCACTTTTATAAATAAATTATCAAAAGAAGATATAATGTCTTTGTTTAGTTGAAAGATACAAAAAATGTCCAAACAATGAAATTTGCCAAAAATGAGTGCAATATGGTATAATGAAAGTATTCTAATTTTAGAAGTGGAGGAATATTAATGGAAGAACGGATTGAGTCAACATTGTTAACACAAGAAGTAGAAAAAATTTTGGAAAGGTGTGGAGTCTTAGAGTATTTGAATAAGCTAATGGATTCTCAATGTGCAAAAAATGCCGAATATGATTTTTTGGAGGCATTTCGATCACAAGAAGAAAAGATGTGGCGGGATTACCAAAAAAGATACACTGATTCCGACATTTTTGGTAGGAGCGCTCGAGAAGAGTTTATGAGGATTGCTTTGTCAGAGGCAATTCGGAAATGCAATACAGAAAGTATGCAACAAGAGAGGTTGAAACAAGTTTTCTTGGAAACACTTACTCCCCAATTTGCAGTACAAATTTGGGAGAAAATGATAGGACAAATGCAGGACAAGTTCGTAACCTTGCGGGTTATTGAGAAAATCTCGAGAATGAAGTTCTAGAAATTATTTCCTCAAAAAGGAAGGCATATATTAATTAGTTTAATAACTAAGTAGTATGTGCCTTTATAATTATTACTTTAAAGGAGAATGTATATGAGTGATTACATAAATATAATAGGTGGTGGACTTGCAGGATGTGAAGCTGCTTATCAAATTGCAAAAAGAGGTATTAAAGTTAGAATATATGAAATGAAACCAGTAAAATTTTCACCAGCACACAATAATAAAAATTTAGCTGAAATTGTTTGTAGTAATTCATTTAAATCTAACTTACATACAAATGCATGTGGTCTGTTAAAAGAAGAATTAAGATTCTTAGATTCATTACTAATAAAAACTGCAGATGAAGTGTCAGTACCTGCTGGACAAGCATTAGCTGTAGATAGAGAAAAATTTGCAGATTTAATAACAAAGAAAATAGCAAGTTTAGAAAATGTGGAAATTATAACAAAAGAAGTAGGAGAAACTGCAGATAGCAATCCAGAAAATGAATCGATTTCTTTAAAAGAATTAATAAAAGATGAAATAGTAATTATTGCTACAGGCCCACTTACATCAGACAGTTTATCCAAAGAAATTATAGAGCTTACAGGAAGCGATGGCTTGCATTTTTATGATGCAGCAGCACCTATAATAGAAAAAAATAGTATAAATATGGATATTGCTTTTTGGGGAGATAGATATAAGCAAGAAAGAGGAAAAGATGAAAGTATAGAGAGTTGGAATGAAAGAATAAATGAAGATAATGAAAACAATTACATAAATCTTCCAATGAATAAAGAAGAATATGAAAATTTTTGGAATGAACTTGTAAATGCAGAAGTAGTGGAATTACATAATTTTGAAAAAAGAGAAATATTTGAAGGATGTATGCCAATAGAAGTGATGGCAAAAAGAGGAATTGATACATTAAGGTTTGGCCCACTAAAGCCTGTAGGATTTACCGATCCAAGAATAGGAAAAAGACCATATGCAATAGTTCAATTAAGACAAGACAATTCAGAAGGAAATCTTTTTAATATAGTTGGATTTCAAACAAATCTAAAATTTGGTGAACAAAAAAGAGTATTTAGTTTAATTCCAGGATTAGAAAATGCAGAATTTGTTAAATATGGTGTAATGCATCGAAATACTTTTATAAATTCTCCAGAATTATTAGATGAAACATATAATTTAATAAAGGAAAGTAATGTATTTTTTGCAGGGCAAATAACTGGAGTAGAGGGATATGTAGAATCAATAGCTTCTGGACTAGTTGCAGGTTTAAATGCTGTAATAAAGTTTAAAAAAATGGAAGAATTAGAAAATAGTAAATGCGATTTGAAAAACAGCATAAAAAACCAGAATACATTAACTATCAAAAATACTAGTAAAAAAATTATATTTCCAAAAGAAACAATGATAGGAGCTTTATCTAAATATATAGCAACAGAAAATAAAGATTTTCAACCAATGAATGCAAATTTTGGAATATTGCCAGAACTAAATATAAAGATAAAAGATAAAAAAGAAAGATACACTAAGTTAGCAGATAGAGCTATAGAAGAATTAACAAAATATTACAATAATATTACAAACGTATGACATTTTTATTACAATATAAGTAAATATGGAATAATTATTGATTTTATAAATATGTATTGCTATAATCATGGTAAATATTTATAAATTGAACATTATAAAAATTTTAGAACAAACAACAAGTATACATAATACTTGCTAAAATATTTAAAATCTGATATAATATATAAGAATGTTGTATAATGAGAATATTTAGGAGGATATTTTTATGGAAGAAAAATTAAATGAATTACTAGTGCAAGAAATACAAAACAATATAAATAGTACACAAGAAACAAAAAAACAACTTTTAGAAGAATTAAGCAAATATGAAGGTAGAGAGGAATCTAAAGAAAAAGTAGAACTATTAAAAGATATGGACAGTATTGATAAAGAATTAACAGAACTAAATTCAGATATGGTTTCTTCTACAGAATTAAAAAAACAAATTGAAGTTTTGGAAGTAGAAATTGCCAAACAACAAGTAGAATATGAAAAATTATTACACCAAAAAGATGAATATATAGCAAAAATTAATAAATTAAATGGTAGATTTGAAATTGAAGATGGAAAATTTGTTCCAACAAAAGAACAGAGAAAATATGAAGCTGATTTAGATAAAATAAATCAAGAACTAAATAAATTTGATGAATTAAAAACAAAACAAGAAGAATTAAAAAATAAACAAAATGAATTGGAAAATCTATACACAAGATATAAAATAAATGAAAAATATAATAAAATTTCTAAAGAAGAAGACGAAATGTGGGAAGCTTATAATGCATCTAAACAAATAGATCCAGAACAAGTAGATATGGAAATAGAAAAAGCTTATCAAGAAAAAGAAAAAAATGAACAAGAACAAAAAGATGCAGAAGAATTACAAACTAAAAAAGAAGTGGAAGAATTTTATGCACATATAGAAGAAACAGAACCACAATTGCCACCACAAGAAAAAACAGAACCAACAATGCCAAAAACAGCAGAACCAAGAGTACCAAAAACAGAGCCAGAAAGACCACAACCAATTAGAACAGAACCAATAAAACCAGGTACAAATCTAGTAGGTATTATTTGTGAAATAAAAAATGGAAATGCTATATATTCAATAATAAGTGATGGTATGGAACCAATAGAAGAAAAAGCAGATCCATATAAAATGACTAAAAATAATAAACAAGATTTAAGTAAAGATATAGACCAATATTATTTTAGTAATATTGATATAGGTATTGTTAGAATGTTGAAAAAAATTGATTATCAACATGGAACTAAATTTTATGATCAATATTTAGATAATGTAAAATATATGGAAGATGAAGGAAAATCGAATATCCAAATAAAATATGATTTAATGAACTTAAGAAATACAGATCTTAGTTTAAGACAAAGAATGCAACTAAAAAGAGTTGGAAAAGCAAATCAATATGCAGAGAATGTAGAATACATAAAACCAAAAGGAATAATACAATCATTTATTGAGAAATTTAAACAAAGAAAATTAACTGCAGGAACAAGAAAATTAAATACAGACAACAAAATTTATAATGAACCACAACAAAATTCTCCAGAAAGAGATGAGTTTATATTTAATGCATATAAAGAACTATCAAAAGAAGAAGGATTTGACTTTGAGGTTTTCTCAAAACAATTTAATTTATCACCAAAAGAAATGGAAACAATAGAAGCATATTCAAGATTTGATAATACTGCTAAGAGATTTCGTGAGAATTTAAGACAAACAAAAATAGATGACAGTTCATTCTATAAAATGAAAATGGAAGAAAGAGAAAATAATATAGACACAAACGAAAGAGAAGAAGATGACATATCAAAATAAAAAATTATTAAATATATGTTACAATGAAAATGGAATAAATTGCCTGCAAAATCATTGACATATCAATAAAAAAATGATAAAATATTACCGTTAGTATAAAATAGATATACTAGCGGTATTTTATTGTATAAACTTTAGATGTTTTACAATAAGCTAAATTTATATTTTAGAAAAGAGGTGAAATTTAAGTGCCAACAATTAATCAATTAGTAAGAAAAGGAAGAAAAAGTTCTACAACTAAATCTACAGCACCAGCATTACAACATGGATATAACTCAAGAAACAAGAGATTAACAAATAAAAGATCTCCACAAAAAAGAGGTGTATGTACAGTTGTAAAAACAGTAACACCAAAAAAACCAAACTCAGCATTAAGAAAAGTTGCCAGAGTAAGACTTTCAAATGGATATGAAGTAACTTCATATATTCCAGGAATAGGACATAATCTACAAGAACATAGTGTTGTTCTAATAAGAGGAGGAAGAGTAAAAGATCTTCCAGGTGTTAGATACCATATTATTAGAGGTACATTAGATACTGCTGGAGTTAAAGACAGAATGCAAGGCAGATCTAAATATGGAGCAAAAAAACCAAAGAAATAAAATTCTTTAGGTTAATGGTGCATATATGAAATTACTGATTTAAGGTACTTAAATTTATAATAGAATATATAGCACTATACGGGAAAGAGAAAATCTTTTCAGAGTAACTTTAGGTATTTTGTAAATACCTAAGATATTTAATAATATCAAGAAAAGGAGTGAAGAATAGTGCCAAGAAGAGGATTTATAGCAAAAAGAGATGTTTTACCAGATCC
>CAJFUM010000053.1 GCA_904420285.1 uncultured Clostridia bacterium
ATCGCGGGGTGGAGCAGTTGGCAGCTCGTTGGGCTCATAACCCAAAGGTCGGAGGTTCGAGTCCTCCCCCCGCAACCAACGAAATATTCGTTCAAAATAGCTTGTATCTAAGGATACAGGCTATTTTATTGTTTATCACTGATGTTTTTTTGCATAATTTCTAAAAATCGATCTTCACTAGTTAAATCAAGGCTTTCACCGATTTTAATTATTTTTAATGTTTTACTCTACTAAACAACTAACTAAACAAAAAAATATATTTTAAAATTTGTTTAGTAAATGTTTAGTAAATGCTATTCAAACTATTGTATCACAATGCTTTCATGGTTTAAGTATATTTTATATAAAGCTATTATATTTTAATTGAAAAATCCGCAAGAGTACTAATATTACTGCAATATAGCAATTTTTAAATACAGTCAGTGTTTAGTAAAAATACTAAACATACAAGAATGTCATTTGAAATGCAACAAAAATTTTGATTGACAAATGAAAAATATATGCTATAATAAAAATAGAAATAAGGAGCCACACAAGTGGTCGCCTGTTATATTGTGTTTTTAATACACGCTCTAACCGCGAAGCAGAGTGTGTATTTGTTTTTATTGTTTACTTAATATATGTACGAGTACAGCTATTAAGGCAATAGTAATGATAGTTACTGATATAAGACCAGTAAAAAGTAAAATAATTAATTGTATTAATATATCTACCATACACATCACCTCCTTTGTGGAGGCGACACGTTTTATTCTACTTCTGCTTTCCATAATCCATGTTTATTGCAATATGCATAAAGTGTAGAACCTTTCATGTATGGAAATCTTGCTTCTGCATTTTGTTCTGGATAAAGTTTTACAGTATATTCTTTATTTTCTTTTACTAAACTAATCCATTCTATATAATGTTCTTTTTCCATTACATGGTTTACTTTAACAACTATCTCATTATCTATTATTTCATATGTTGGAACATGTTTCTCAACTGCTGCATCTACAGAATTTGGAACTAATGTATCCATTGGCTTATCGCAACACATTATTCCACATCCTTCACATTTACAATCTTCTAAAACTTTTATTAAAGCTCCACAATTATTACATTTTTTTATAATTAGTTCATTTTTCATAATAAATCACATTCCTTTCTTAATTTTTACGTGTTTATTATATCATAATTTTTTTATTTGTACAGTAATTTTATACTGTTACATTATTTTTTATGTCATTGTATTTTGCATCTCCAATTCCTTTTACATTTTGTAAATCCTCAATTTTATTGAATTTTCCGTTTTCATTTCTATATTCTATTATTCTTTGTGCAATTGATGGGCCAATTCCTGGTAATCCATCTAATTCTTCTTGTGTAGCAGTGTTTATATTCACTTTGTTTTCCTCCCCTTTTTTATCTTCTTCTTTTTCTATAACATTATATCCACTATTTTTTGTAACATACTCAGAAATTTTTTCTTTTTTATTTGGAATATATATTTTTTGTCCATCTTCTAATATATATGCCAGATTTATTTGTGATAAATCTGCTTCTTTTGTTTCTCCACCTGCTTCTTTAATTGCATCTGCTATTCTACTTCCTTGCTGTAAATATATTAATCCTTCTTTTTTTACTTCTCCTGTAATATGTACAGCTATTTTAGTTGTTGTTTCTAGTTTATTTTCTTCATTAGTTTTTATTTCATTTTCTACTTCTTCTTCATTTTGCACAATTAAATCGTTAATATTAATATTGTTTTGATTATTATTTAATATCATGTATATTATAAATGATATTGTTAATATTGAAATTAGAATTATAGCTATAATCAATTTTTTTCTATTATCTAAAATCATATGATTCCTCCTTTAATTTTTATGGAAATATATTGAAATTTTTATAAATTTAATGTATATTTATATATATTTTCTTATGATTGGGGGCAATTATGAATCGAATACAAAAGATAATAATTTTTACTATTATTTTTATTTTGTTAGTTTCATGTATTAATGTATTATTTGGGGTAGAAGTTAATACAGAAAATTATAATCCAGATGGTATTACTACAAATTCACCATCAGTTTTGTTAATGGATGCTAAAACAGGAAAAATATTATATTCTAAAAATGCTCATGAGAAAAGGTTTCCGGCAAGTACTACTAAACTTATGACAGCTATATTAACTTTAGAAAATTGTGAGTTAAGTGATGTTGTTACTATAAGTCATAATGCTATTTTTTCTGTTCCAGTGGGGTATACTCATGCTACTTTACATGAAGGAGAAAGACTTACAGTAGAACAACTATTAAATGTTTTACTTATACCATCTGCTAATGATGCTGCAACTGCACTTGCAGAACATATTTCTGGTTCTGTTGATGCATTTTGTGATATGATGAATAATAAAGCAAAAGAACTTGGGTGTTTAAATACTCATTTTGTAAATTCTAATGGTATTCACAATAATAACCATTATTCTACAGCTTATGATTTAGCTTTAATTGGTAGATATGCAATGGAATTTGATGATATTATGAGAATTGCTAAAATAAGTCAATATACTTTGCCCAAAACAAATAAATATAATAAAGAGGATAGAATATTTAATGCTACAAATGGATTGATTGATAAAAATGATGAATATTATTATTCATATGCCAATGGTTTAAAAACTGGATATACAGATAAATCTGGCTATTGTATTGTTGCTACAGCTAAAAAAGGTGATGTTGAATTATTAGAAGTTGTGTTAGGTAGCGATACTATTAAACAAAGATATGAAGATTGTATAAATTTATTTGATTATGGATTTAAAAATTATTCATACGAAACTTTGGTAAATGCAAATGATACTATAAATAATATAGAAATATCTGGTGCAACAAAGGAAACAAAGAATTTAAATGTTATAGCCAAAGAAAGTATAAATGTTCTATTAAAAAATAATGTTGATATTGATTCAATACAACCAAAAGTAGAAATAAATCAGAATTTGACTGCACCTATTGCTGAAAATTCAGTTGTTGGAAAAATCTCATATGAAATAGATGGTGAAACTTATTCATCAGATTTACTTGCTGAAAATGAAGTAATTGCTTCAAATTTTGAAACTATTATTTTTAGAATTTTACTTATATTTTTAATTTTATATTTATTGATTATAATTTTGAGAAAAATTAATAGACCTAAAAAGAATACAAGAGGATATAATTCAAAATATCATTCTAGTTCTAAAAAGAAAAAATCTAAAAAAGGTGGTAGATATAAATTTACACAGATACATGATTATTTATAGAATGCATAATTTTTAATGAATTAAAATTTTTAATAACATGTGAGTCGAAAGTATAACTTTCGACTCATATTTTTCTTATGTGAATTTACATTATATAATCGGTTCCAAGTATAATAGTAACATCAATATCGCTATCTGAAGTGCCTGTTTCTACATTTTCTACACTTAATAATTCGTTTAATGCATTTAAATTATTTTCTGATACATTATTTCTATTTATGATAGTGGTATTCGATGTTGTAGATGTTTTTCCTGTTTGTTTTACATTAAATCCTCTTTGTTCTAAACTGGAAACCACTTCACTTAACTTACTAGAATTTCCGCTTCCATTTAAAACTTCAACATCGATTTCTTGTCCATTATTTGTATTTTCTTCTACTACAGTATTTCCATCTATAGTATTTCCATTTTCAGTTTCTTTTTCTATTCCATAAAACAACTCATTTATTACATCTTTTGCTTCATCTTCATTTACAGTGTAGATCCATGTACCTGTTCCTGGTGATCTTACTGACTCTCCAGGTAGAGTTGCTGTTTTTAAATCATCTATATTAAAATCTAAAACATATGGCACATAATCTTTTATTGCATCAAAGTTTAGGTTTGTTTCAACATATTTTTCAGCAATATCTAAAAATCCTAATATAGTATTAACATCCATATTTTCTATTGTTTGTTCTAACAATGCTGTTAAGAATGCTCTTTGAGTTTTCATTCTTCCAAGATCTTCTCCACCATATTCATATGGATATGTAGTTCCATCTGAATTATGTCTAAATCTTACTACTTGTTCTGCTTTGTCGCCATCTAGTAATTGATACCCTGCTTTTAAATCTATATATAATCCTTGTCTTCTATCAGTATAATGCATGTCTATTGGAACTTCAAAATATACTCCTCCAATTTCATCTACTAATACTTTTAGGGCTTTAGTATCTACTTTTAAATAATATTGTACATTTATTCCTGTTATTTCTCTTACTTCTTTTAAAGTATTTTCTACTCCATTTTGATATACTGCATTTATTTTATCCCAAGCTGAAGCATAATTTTCATTATCTCCAATAAATGTATCTCTTGGAATTGAAAGTAAAGCTGCTTCTTGTGTTTTAGGATCATAAGATGCTAACATGATTGTATCTGTTAAATTTTCACTTTGTCCTAATAATAAACAATATATTTTATCTAGGTTATTAACTGTTTCCTCATCATGTCCTAAACTGGTTTTTATTACTCCTCTTATTCCTCCACCATTTTTATGTACTTTATATGCAAATACAGCACCAGCTATTCCTATTATAACTAGTAATATTATTACTATTCTTAAAAAAATATGTTTTTTCCCTTTTACTTTCTTCTTCTTTTTTTCTTTAGATTCTTCTTTCAAAATAATTCACTCCCATTTTTACAATATATGATACATTATACTAAAAAACTTCAAATATGGCAACCTATATTAAAATATTATTTTCAAAAGAATATTGTTATTATACATCATATTGCCTATAAAAGATTTGTCAATACTATCAACAATACTATTATCTAGCATTGGAGCTACAAATGATATAATTGCTAATAATATATATACTATTATTAAACCTTCTAATATTCCGTATATAATACCACCTAATTTATCGAATTGTTTTATTACTGGTAGTTTTGCTATAAGTGATGTTATAAATCTTAGGAATATTAATAATATTCTAGCTATTATGAATAATGCAATCCAAGTACCCGCTTTAACTATAGTTATTGCAACATCTCTAGCAGTACTATTTGCTATAGATTCTTTTGCATCATCTGCTGCATTTTCTACTTTTTGACCTATGTAATCTGTTATTGCTTCTGGCATTTTTTCTTCTTTATTTTCTTCATTTCCTATTATCATTTCTTTTATAGATTGTTCTAAGTTATCATCTATTTGTGTTTTGTCTATTATTAAGTTAGAAATTGGAACAAATAATATAAATGCTATTATAAGAGATAATACAAATGATAATATTTTTATTAAAGATCCTGTTAACCCCCTTACATATCCAATAATAATGCATATAATTAAAATTGCAAGAATTATTAAATCTACCACAATAGTCATATTGTTTCCCCCTTTCTTTTTATTATTACATTTTAATTACAAATTAATTATTTCTACTTTGTCTTTGTATGCAATTCCTGCTATTCCATTTCCTATTACAATGTTTTGTACTTCTTGTGATGATGTATAGTTTTTTAATAGCCACCCATTTGTATTAATAAATTCTATTTCTTGTCCTAAATTTACAGCTATTACATTATTAAAACTATATATATATTTAGCTGTTCCCTCTATTGTATATACAGAAACTTTATTGTTTGCAACATTTTGAATTTCTATAACAGTATTTGTATTAAATAATCCTTCGTTTTCTTCTGTTGCTCTATATATATAACTATCTAGGTTTATATTAGCAAAATTAATATTTTTTCCTTTTTCGTTTAAACTCATTATAGATGCACTTTGTCCATCTGAAAGTAATGTTATTTCATCATCATACATACAAACAATTTTATTATTTGAACTATATTCTATATTTATAATTAATTTGCCATTATCAGCAGAATATGAATTTACAATAGCCTCTGAAGGATTATCAACAGAAACTACTCTAATATTTGATTGTATTGTAGTTCCAGATGTATTAACTTCTGCAAAAGCTAAATATTTATTGTCATTTGATATACAAGTATCAATTGCTGTTGTAGTTGCTAAATATCTTTTAAACAATTCATTTCCATCTTTATCAAATGTTGCTATAACGGATTTATATGTTGTTCCTGTTAATATAGCACTTACATAACCATTGTTATTAACACTTATTTTAGATATTTTTCCATCTACTTCTTTTGACCATAAAATTTCTGAGCCAGATATAAGATATAATTTTGATCCTTCTTTTTCACTTATGGCAATATATTTATTATTTATACTGTATACAGGATTGTTTATTTCTAAACTTATTTCTTTATCTAGTTTTCCAGAAGAATTATATTGCATTAATTTATTTTCTGCTAATACACATATATATTTGTTATATGCAAAAACACTAACATTTGAATCATAATCCAAATTAATAGAATCTAATTTTTCTTGTGTAACATTTTTTCTAAATAAATATGTATCCAAAAATTCCCTAGCATCTCTGCTAGAAAAATAAACTAGCATTGTAATTAATATAATAGCAAGAATAATTATTACAGATATAGTTATAGCTAATTTTTTCTTACTAATTTTTTTCTTTTCTTTATTTTCAAAATCTACTATATCTTTCAAAATTATCCCTCCTTTGTTCTTTCATGTTTAATCGTTTTGTTTAATTTACTTGTATATAATTTATACCAGTTTTTTGTTATTTTTTCAATAGTTTTTGACAATTAATATTTTTAAAGGTTATAAATATTAATTGTATTACTCCCAATATTCCAAATACAGGATATGTTATATTTACTAGTTCTGAAAAGCTAAAATTATTGGCAAATAGTGAAAAGATACACATAATTAATGCTAATTTTTTATAGCTTTTTTTATTTTTTGTGCAATTAGTTAAAAATCCGTATCCTGCTGATATTAAAGTAGTATATATAGCAAATATTATTACAATACCATAAGCATATTTATATAAAGAACCATATTTACTAGCTATATATGTTAGAGGTATTTCTATATTACCTATATCGCTAAATTTAAACATTATCATAAAAATTATAATTGTTATAATAAAAAATATCAATCCAGATATAGTCGCAACTTTTTTTTCATTATTTACAGTATATTTTTTTAAATTTATTAACATTGGTATTAATAGTATTGTATTATATCCTGCATATTCTATACTTTTTAATATCCAATTGAAATTAAAACTAATATTATTAAGATTTACATCTAATATTGTATTTGTTATATTTGATTTAAATCCCATTACAAAAATAATTAAAATTAATATTGGAATAATAATACTATTTATTTTTGCTATTCCGTCTATATTACTCATAAAAGTAATATAACTTAAAATAGAAATTACTATAGTAGTAATTATTTTAGGTATGTTAAATTCTTGTTTAAAATATGCTGCAAACCCAGTAACCATTATATAAAATGATACTAATAAAAATAAATTTATAATTAGACTAATCATATATATTACTTTTTGTGGTAAATTTATTCTTTCTAATAAATTGCTATAAGAATCTACATTTAATTTATTACTACTTTTTAAAACATTATATATTACCAAGCTAATTAATATACTAGCGATTATTATACCTAAAATTCCATTTTCTTTATAAACATTAAAAAAACTATATATTTCTTGCCCTGAAGCAAAACCTGCTCCTATAACTGTTCCAATTATTACAAAAACAGCTTTTATACTATTCTTCAAATTAAAAACCCCCTCATAATTTTTATGAGGGAATTTAATAAGTTATTACTTCTTTCTTCTTCTAACTTGCCATACTATTATTCCTATTATAATTATAATTGCTGGTATTGCAAATATAATTGATAATATTATTATATTCTGCTTTTCTGTAACCGTATATGTTGAAGTTTCAACATCTTTTCTGATTACTATCATATTGTCTCTATCTGTTAAATAAGCGATTGAATTAATTGCTAAATCTTCATTATTATAGAAGTCTAATGCATATGAATAATATTGTGAACTTATAGATATTCGTAAGTTAGTTATAAATATGTTATTTGCATAAACAATTAATTCTGAAGTCACATCATCATTTATCTTCTTTTTCATTAATGCTCCGACTGTAGCATTTCCTACATCTTCATCACTTTCTGTTTTAGAAGCTTCTTCTATTGAGTAATCAGTTCTATAGAAAGAATTTGGACCTGTTGTTGCTAGAGTTTCCATTTCAACTCCAAGTTTTTCTAATTCTTCTGAATCCTTTACATCTATTCTACCAGAGGTCATAAAACATGCATTTATATTCATATTTGTACCAGAAGTTACACTTGTGTATGGACTTACTGTAATTAAAATTGCAGATGGTGTGCTATATAGCATTCTATCACTATCTTGCTCTAACATAACGCCTTCAGATATGCTTACTCCATATTCATCCAAAATCTTCTGGAAGTTTGGCATACTTTTACCAGTTGAATTAGGATCAGAGAATAATATTATTTTTCCTCCAGTTTTTATATAATCTAAAATAGCATCTCTTTCAGCTTCTGTAATATCTTCTGATAAAGTTGTAATCATTAATACTGAGCAATCTTCTGGAACATTTCCAGTTGTAAGTAAGTTTAAATCTTTAAATTCATATGCTTCATCTATTAAATCTTGTTGTATATAATAGAAGTAATCTGTACTATATTTGTTGTGTCCTATTAAATTATATATTATAGGCTTTTGTTCTGTTGTTACATCAATTAAAGCATTTGTAAGTACTTCTTCTGTAATATCTTTTGTTTCATATGTTGTATAATCAACTGTATAAAGTTCTGATGAATATATAATTTTTTCTTTATCCCCACTTTTTATAACAATTGCTGAGCTTTCAGTAGTTAAATTATATTTATCTGCTAAATCAGTACTATCAGTTGCATTTCCAACTATCTCTACTTTTATTTTATCATTTTCACTATTATATTTTTTTGCAAAATCTTGCTGAGCTTCTGGCATATTTATTAAAATCATTTCTATTTCTTTATCTATAGACTTTGCCATTTGTTTAGAAGTATCAGATAAACTATAAATTTTATCTTGTGTAAAATCAAAATCTGCTAGATTTGCATTTTCTACAAACAAGTTTAAACCTATACACGCTGCAATAATAATTAATATTATTAAAACTGTTAAAGATGTTTGTCTTAGCCATTTACCTCTTCTTTCTTTAAAAGTTTTTTCTTTTTTCTCTTCTTTTACTATTAAATCTTTTTTATTTTCCTCCACTATTCTCACCTCTCTCCTATTTAACTGCTTTTCTTCTTTTTATTAACACTATTGTAATTAATATACACATTACTGTAATTGAAATTAATCCCACTGTATCTGCTATTGAAATTAATCCATAAGGGAATTTCATAAATTTATCAATTAAATCTATACTAGTAAATATACTACTTATATCTACTAAGAACCATGGTGCTACTAATGCTATAATTGTAATTATAGCTGCAATTATTTGATTTTCTGTTATACTAGATGCTAGCATTCCAATTGATATTGCTGCCATTGCAACTAGTAAGAATCCTAACATTGTTACTAGTAAAGTTGGTACATTTACTGTTCCGAAAAAACTTATTATTACAGCATAAATTATTGATAATACTAGAGTAATAAGTATTACAGTAACAGCAGCAAAAAATTTGCCTAATACTATTGATGTTACACTTCTAGGAGAAGTAAGTAGCAATTGTTCTGTTCCGCTTTTTCTTTCTTCAGAGAACATTCTCATTGTTAATAATGGTATCATTAATAATAGCCCATATCTTGCTGTAGCATAGTATAGGTTTCCAGTATCTACAGAGCCATATGTTATTGTTGTAAGATAGAAAAATATACTATACATAATCATAAATATTCCTATTGCAATATATCCAATTGGAGATAAGAAATATGTTTTTAACTCTTTTTTATAAATTGACCACATTATTTTTTCTCCTCCTTTTTATCTTCTTTAACTGTTTTTATTTCTTTATTTATATTATTGTTTTCATTTTTCGTTTTTTCTTCTGTCTGCTGTTTTTTACTTTTTTTCTTTGATTTTTTATTTTCTTCTTCAGAAGGTTGTTTTGTAGTATCAATCAATTTAATAAATGCATCTTCTAATGTTGTTTCTGTCTTTTTAAGTTCAAAAATAACAATTTCTTCTTTAGGAAGAATTTCAAACAATTTTTTTCTTAGATCTATATCAGAATTTGTTGTTATAATATATTGTTTTGTGCCATCTTCATTATCTTTTATAAATTCTATATTTTGTATTTCTTTAATTTTATCTTTCAATTTATCCATTTTGTTTTTAGGATCTTCTACTATTAAAGAAATTCCATTTTGCTCTTTAGTCATTCTCTCTAAGTTTTCTGGTGTATCTACTGCTATAATTTTTCCTTTATTTATTATTATTACTTTTTCGCAAATCTGACTAACTTCTGATAAAATATGAGTACTAAGTATAACTGTATGCTTTTTTCCTAATTCTTTTATTAAATTTCTAATTTCAGTTATTTGTTTTGGATCTAATCCAACTGTAGGTTCGTCCAAAATAATTACATCTGGAGAACCTATTAAAGCTCCTGCTAAGCTTACTCTTTGTTTATATCCTCTAGATAAATTTCTTATTAATTTATTTTTTACTTCTTCTAAGCCCATTTCTTTTATTACTTCTTCTACTTTTTGTTTTCTTTCATTTCTTTTGACCATTTTTAATTCGGCCATGTATGAAATAAATTCTTTTGTAGTTAGTTCATAATATAATGGAACATTTTCTGGCATATAGCCAATCTCTTTTTTAGCTTTTCTTGGTTTTTTTGATATATCATTACCATTAATTATTATTTGGCCCTTTGTTGGTTCTATAAAACCAGTTATCATATTCATTGTGGTACTTTTACCTGCACCATTTGGGCCTAAAAATCCTACCACTTCGCCATCATTAACTGTAAAGCTAATATTATCGACAGCAATGGTAGTTCCATACTTTTTTGTGACATTTTTTACCTCTATCACTTCTTTTTCCTCCAATCTCTTATTTCCGTATGTTTTTTATAGGGCTATATTATCATTAAAACATTTTATATGCAATATATTTCACATAATTTTCACAATATATCAATGTGATTTAGAATAATTTTAATCTATTTTAATATATTTTTTGTAGGAGGTCTTATGGAATTTTTATATCCTTTTTTAATTTCTTTTATTATGGTGTTTATTGCAGAACTTGGCGATAAAACCCAACTTTTAGTACTTTCTTTTTCGGGAACTTTAAAAGCTAAGAATATTATACTTGGAATAGCAATTGGCTCATTTTTTAGCCATGGTTTAGCAATTATCTTTGGTAGCAATATAGGACTTTTAGGAAATGAGAATATACATAAATTAATAAAAACATTTACATATTTATCTTTTATTATTGTTGGTGTGCTTTCATTACTTCCTAAAAAAGAGAAAATTACTTCAGAAAAAAATAGCAAAGATTCTATTTTGAAAAAAATATCTAATTTAAATATTAACTACACTGCTATTATTGCTTTATCTATATTAATTGGTGAATTTGGAGATAAAACATTTTTAGCATCACTAGGTTTTGGAATAGAATATCCAAATTACAAATTAATGCTTATAATTGGTGCAATACTTGGAATGATTGTAAGTGACTCAATAGCAATTATTTTTGGAAAAATATTAAATAAATATATATCAGCAGAAAAAATGAAAAAATTATCTGGAATATTGTTTTTAATCTTTGGTATTGTGGGGTTAGTTTTTTAAAAAGAAATAGTTGTAATATTTTATTTATTACAACTATTTCTTTTTCTATTTATTTAATAAACTCTTTACCCATATTTCTTTTCCATTTTCATCTTTAAATCGTAAGTTAGGAAAATTTCTGGACATTCTTTCATTAGTAAAATAATTATTTTCAATATTTTCTTTTAATTTAATTATAATATTATTAGAGTTGCTTTTAGATTCTTTTTCATAAATTACTCTTGCTTGATATGTTTGTATCCCCCATACTGTAAAAATACAATCTATACATAAGAATATAAATATTCCCAATTCTATAATATTTCTGGTATGTGGTTTGATTTTTGCTATCAATTTATCTATTACAGGCTTAATGAATTTAATTAGTATTACTGATAATATTCCCCAATATAGTGAAAAAAGTAAGCTTATTCTTCCATTTAAATTCCAATTTAAATATTCGTAATTCCAAAACTTCATTCCATATATTGCTTCTAAGCAATAACTCAAAATATATTCTGCAATTGAGCCAAATACAAAACCACTAATGAAAAGTTTTACATATCCTTTAGATTCTATTTTGTCCAATATTAATATTAAAAATGCTCCACATACTCCATATACTGGGCAAAAAGGTCCCCAAATTAATCCTTTTCTACTTTCTAATACTCCTGTTACACAATAACAATATATTGTTTCTATAACAAGTCCTAAAATACTAAATATTAAAAAATACCAAAAAAGATGATGAATACTTATCTTATTATTTTTTTCCATTTATGCTCCCTTTTAATATATATTATTATTTTTATTATTACAT
Source organism: uncultured Clostridia bacterium (assembly GCA_904420285.1). GTDB lineage: Bacteria > Bacillota > Clostridia > TANB77 > CAG-508 > CALXVA01. The sequence goes on from CAJFUM010000053.1 coordinate 12,581, forward strand.
TTTATTCATCTTTTCTATTTAATACTATACACTATTTTTTATAATTTTTCCACTTTTTTCTTGACTTTTTTATTAAATGATGCTATTATATTTATTGCATTGATATTTGGGTCAGTAGCTCAGCTGGATAGAGCAACGCCCTTCTAAGGCGTGGGTCGGGGGTTCGAATCCCTCCTGGCTCACCAAAGTATTATTATATGAACCTATATAAATAAAAAAACATTATCAATTTTTATGTTGGTAATGTTTTTATTTATATTTCTCCTATCTCTATAAATGAACGATTATCTCTCGATATCTCCATTTATCTTAATTTTTAATTTTATATTAATTAAAATTAATAACAT
>CAJFUM010000054.1 GCA_904420285.1 uncultured Clostridia bacterium
AACAGAAGATATGAAAAATACGGATATGCTTTATTGGGTGGGCATGATGAATAACTTTAAAAATGAAGCGGAAGAGATTGTATTTAAAGAAAATATATATATTTAATATGATTAATGAAAGAAATAAAATGAAAAGAAAAAATAAAATTTGTTAATATAGATAATAAGAAACTTACAAAAAATGAATAAAGAAAATAAATATAATAAAAAATGTTCAAACTCTTATCTTTTTATTGTAAATATTTTAATAGTTTGATATAATTTAACTGGTGTTTTTTACTAATGGAGGAGATAAATTTGATTGATTTAGATGAAGAATATAAACAAGCATTAAAAGGTAAAAAATTTATAGATTTATTCTGCGGACTAGGTGGTTTTAGACTAGCTTTAGAGTCATATGGTGCAGAATGTGTTTTTAGTTCAGATATTGATAATCACGTTAGTAAGGTATATGAAAAAAATTTTGGGGACAATCCGTTAAGTGATATAACAGAAGTTGATGAGAATAAAATTCCTAAACACGATATTCTTTGTGCCGGATTTCCATGTCAAGCATTTTCAATTAGTGGAAAACAAAAGGGGTTTGAAGATACAAGAGGAACTTTATTTAGAGAAGTAGTTAGAATAGCAAAATATCATCAACCAGAATTATTAATACTTGAAAATGTAAAAAATTTAGAGAAACATGATAATGGAAATACTTTTAGAGTTATAAGAGAAAATATAGAAAACATAGGATATAATATGTATTGGAAAGTTTTAAATGCATCAAACTACGGTGTACCTCAAGCAAGAGAAAGAATTTACATGGTATGCATTAGAAAAGATTTAGATAATCATAACTATGTATTTCCAAAGTCCACAAAACAAGAAATATGTGTTAATGATATTTTATTAACTAATGGAGAAGAAAAGAAATATGTTATACATAAACCATATAAAATGACTGAAAGAAACAATCAAATGCAAATGTTTAAAATTTATAATAAACCAATTAGAGTTGGTACTGTTAATAAGGGAGGACAAGGAGATAGAATATATGACCCTTTTGGACAAGCAATTACATTATCAGCAGAAGGTGGAGGAACTGGAGCAAAAACAGGTCTATATTATATAAATAATGAGGTTAGAAAACTACATCCTAGGGAATGTGCAAGGTTAATGGGATTCCCAGAAGAATATAAAATAGATGATTCTGTTAATCAAGCTCAAAAGCAATTTGGAAATAGTGTTGTGGTTAATGTGTTACAATATATAGTTAAAAGTATTATTGATGAGGGGAGTATAAGTAATGGATAGTTCAGGTGGTTCAAAAATAGCTAAAGATGGTTTTAATAATGAAATTGAGATTGCAAATAAATTTGAAAATTGGGAAGAGGATGTTGATGCACAACAATGGTTAAAAACAATGGGATATGTTTTAGAGGAGATAGAATATGTTCATGCTGAAGTATTACATGGTTATAAGACAGATGTTCAAGTGCAAGTAACTATAAAATTAAAAAGAATTATAGATGCCCAAAATTTACAAATTAAGTTGGTAAGCAATGAAAAAGGATTCAATCAGATAGATAAAAGGTGGATAAGAAATTATAAAGAAATGTGGAACATTCCTGATAATATTGTAGAATTATTAAAATATTATACTGGAGAAAATAAACCATATAGAAATAATACAAAAGACAAAAGAAGAATGTTTATGAATGAATTCACAGAAGAAGAACAGGATGAAATTTTAGAATTTTTCACACAAAATAAAATGCTTATATTATTGGATATTGTAAAGGGTAGAGGAAAATTTGCAGCAGAATGGATTTTGGTTGCACAAAAATACGAAAATATTTTTAGATGGACTTTAAAGCCAATAAATGTAGCAATAAACCATTATAGTGAAGGAGAAGTATTAATTACTAGTAGAGGAAGCTTAAAACTAGGAAGAGTAACGATGCAAAGAAAAGGTGGAGATGCAGGGAGAGATACTGCCAATATGTTACAATTTAAAGTTGATCCAACAGAACTATTTAATATAAATTAAAAATACTAAAGATAAAAGTAGAATTTGAATATTCTACTTTTATACAATTTTATAGAAAGAAGGAGAAGTTTTGAAAAAGGTTGATTTACATGTACATACAATAGCAACAGAAAAAGATGCAGATTTTGTATTTGATATAGATAAACTGCAACTATATGTACAAATTTCAAAGTTAGATGCTATAGCAATTACTAATCATAATACATTTGATAAAGAGCAATTTAATAGTATAAAAGAAAAAATGAATATAAGTGTATTTCCAGGAGTTGAAGTTGATGTAGAAAATGCACATATGATAGTAATAACTGATGAAAGTGATATAGATAATTTTTGTGAACAATGCAATCAATTAAAAGAAAAGATGGAGGACGGTAGAAAATTTATATCTTATGATGAATTTAGTGCTATTTTTAGTAATTATGAACATTATTTATTAATTCCACATTATAAGAAAAAACCAGCATTGCAACAACAAATTATTAAGAAGTTTGGTAAAAATATTACTTGCGGAGAA
>CAJFUM010000055.1 GCA_904420285.1 uncultured Clostridia bacterium
AACAAAATAACTTGACAAAGAACGATAGTTATTTCGACAGGACAAAATAACTTGACAAGAAGATAATTAACATTATAACTGTCTACCTTAGAATCTACCAGAAGGAATTTCAATGGCAGTGCCAATGGAAAATGGTGGGATGAAGGTATCTAAAGTTATCTATTATGTTATTTTATCTGGAATTACAACAGGAATTGGAGCTTTTTTCGGAAGCATAGTTGGAGGAATATCGCAAGAAGTAATAGCAATGTGTTTAGCTTTTGCAGCAGGAGCCATGATATATATAGTTTCTGGGGAGCTTACTCCAGAATCAAATAAACTATATAAAGGTAGAATGTCTGCTATTGGAAATATATTGGGATTTGTTATTGGAGTATTTGCAATGAATATATAAAATATAAATAAATAACTTGCAAAAGAAGCATTGAAATAATATAATTATTTTATAATATAAATAAACGGAGGAAAAATGAGTAAAAAGAAAAAAATTTTAATAACATTTTGTACATTAGTTATAATTTTAATTTTGTGTATTGTAATAGGAGTATTTATTTGGAAACAAAATAATAATCCAATATCACAAAATGAAAAATATGTTCAAATATTAGAAGATGGTACTAAATTGAATGTTAGTAAAAAATTAAATGAAACTAAGAATATTGATGGTTTAGAAATAAAAGAAATACAATTAACTGAAAGCGGAAATACCACACAATTATTAGGAACAATTACGAATGTATCAAATGAGACTAAACCAGAATCAATTATTACTATTACTTTTTTAGATGAGCAAGGAAATGAAATTGCAGAAATGAAACCATATATTAAAGAATTGAAAGCAGGAGAAAGTACACTTCTAAATTCATCTATGACTTTTGATTATGCTGGTGCATATGATATAAGAATAACAAAATAAGATTATTTAGGGAAATAAGCAAAAGCCAGAGTGATAATAAAAATATTACAATATTTAATCCTAATGTTACAAAAATGTAATAAAAATGTAATAATTTTTAAACGCAACGAGAAAAATTTTTTTCCGTAAGCTAAGATGAATATATTTATAAAAACTAGAAAAACTTGCCATTGACTGGAAAATTATAAAATGCTAATATGAAATCAGGAACATATAACATATTAAGGAGTAGACAATGCAATTTTTAAAGAGAGCAATGTGCATTTTATTAATTATGATATTCATATTAAATTACATGGCAATTACAGCAATGGCTATTTATGAAAATGCAACTAAAATAGTATTGTCAGAACAGGCACAAGAAGAACAAGAAAGCGATGAAGTAACAAAGCTAGAGAGTAATAAATATATAATAGCTGAAGAAGAAAAACAAATTCGAAGAGTGTTGCCAGAAACTGAAATAGGCATATTAAAAGGTAAATTTAATATGCCTTCTTCTGCTGTTAAAATATATAAAGATATAACATGTAAAGAGGAAGTTACATCTGGATTAGTTGCTACAGGAATGGCACTAATGTATGAAGGTAGTGAGGACATCTATACAATTCTTGTAATAGGTGATTTAGATAATGATGGGAAAATGGGGCAAATAGAATTAACAAGACTAATAAAACATGTGGTAGGGTTACAAGATGCTCAGTTACAAGGAATAGATGAAATAGTAGGAGATATAACAGGAGATGGAAAAATAAATCAAGTAGATATAACTATTTTAATTAGATGGATTGTATATAAAGAATTAGATATACCAGAAAATGATAGGCCAGAAGCTCCAAAAATAGAAATAATAGAAGGAGAGAAAGAAGAAAGTTCAGAATATTTTAGAACTGGAGTAAAGGCACAAATAACAGAAGAAATAAATACTGGCATTAAAATAGATAAAACTACATATTCAATAAATGGAGAAAAAGAAGTTGAAATAGAAAATGGTGGAATAGTAACATTAGAAAAAGAGGGAGAGTATGAAATAAAAGCATATACATATGCAATTAATGGCTCTAAAAGTAATCCATCTGAGAAAACTGTAAAAATAGAACTAAGTTTAAAGAGACTAGATGCTAAAACTGTTACTAGAACCAATAAGATTACTGTACAAACTACAGCCGAAAGTTTATCCGGAATAAAGGAATATATATATTATATAGGAAAAGAAAATAAGGATACTGGGGAAATAATATATGATGAAGGTATAAGAACAGAAGAAGATACATATACATTTGGAGGATTAAAAGAAAATACAGAATATAAACTAAAAGTTGTAGCTATATCAAATGCAGGAAATCAAAAAGAATTATTATTAGAAGATAAAACTAGAACTATGCCTCAAATAGAACAAGGAAATATTATAGTAGAAAAAAGTACAGAAGAGTGGACAAACCAAGATGTTATTTTAACAATGAAAACTGAAGAAGAAGTAAATCCATACTATGATTTAAAAATTGAATATAGTATAGATGGAGGAAAAAACTGGAAGGAATATAATAATGCAGAAAAAGCTGTAATAGAGGAAAATACAGAAGTAGAAATAAGATTAACAGATGGAACAAATAATAGTAATAGTATAACTGTAACAGTAGATAATATAGATAAAATAAAGCCTGTAGGTAATTTAAAAACATCAAGTAAAACAAATCAAATAACAGCAGTAGTAGAGGCTGAAGATAACAAAAGTGGAATAGAAAGTTATACATATTATATAGGGCTAAAAAATGAACAGACAGGAGAAATAGAATACAATAAAGTAACAGATGCAATCCAAGAAACAACGAATATATATGAGAATTTAAAAAGTAATACATTGTATTATGTCAAAGTAGAAGTAAAAGATATTGCTGGAAATATATTAGAAATAGTAAAAGAAGAGACAACAAAAGATCTCCCAGAAATCCAAGATGGGCAGATAAAGTTAATTTATTCAAATACTGAGTGGACAAATGAAGATGTAGTAGTAAGTATAGAAAAATCAGAAGGATTGGATTTAGGAGAGTGTAAATTAGAGTATAGTTTAGATGATGGATCACATTGGGCAGAATATGATGAAATAAATAAAATTGTAGTAGAAGAGAATTGTAATATAATAGTTAGAATTACAGATGGAATAAATACAAAAGAGGCTGCTACAGGTAAAGTAAGTAATATAGATAAAATAAAACCAGAGGGAACTATTTTAGAAAGTCATAATACAAGAAGTATAAATGCAGAAGTAAATGCTACAGATAATCTAAGTGGAATAAAAAGCTATATTTACTATATAGGAACACCAGATGAAGAAACAGGGAAAATTGAGTATATATTAAAAGCAGGACCAACCGATAATAAAAATTATAAATTTGATGAATTGTTACAAGATACTTTGTATTATATAAAAGTAGAAATAGAAGATAATGCAGGTAATAAAAATACGATTGAAACACAAGTAAAAACAGATAAAGTACTAGATTTAAATGATAATAATATAATAGTAGAAGTATCTGAAAAGGAATGGACAAAAAATGATGTAATAGTAACTGCAATTTTAGAAGAAAATGTAGATCCAAATGGATGCTATTTAGAATATACAAAAGATGGGCAAGCATGGCAAAGGTATGACGAAGAAAATAAAATAATAGTAGAAAATAATACAATAGTTGAAATAAGGTTAACAGATGGAATTAATATAGGGAAAAGTGTACAAGTAGAGATAACAAATATAGATAAAACAGATCCAGAAATAAGTAATATAAAAACAGAAAAAACAAGTAGAAGTATAAGTGTAGAAGTATCTGCACAAGATACTCAAAGTGGAATAAAAAGTTATATTTATTATTTAGGTACAAAAAATGAAGTTACGGAAGAAATAGAATATACAAAATTAATTGAAACAGAAGAAAAATCCTATACTTATACTAATTTAGCACAAAATACAACATATTACATAAAAGTAGAAGTAGTTGATAGTGTAGGGAATGTAAGTAGTAAAGAAACAGAGGAAAAAACTTTAAAAATACCAGATGGTGATGAGTTTATAAGGATTAAAGAATTTCCACTAGAATGGACTAATGAAAGTGTAGAAGTAACAATAGAATATGATGAAACACTTTATGAAGTGCAATATAGTGTTGATGGAGAAAGATGGTATAAAATAGATAATCCAGATAGATTATTAGAACTTATTATAAAAGAAAATAAAATAATTTATGCTAGATTAACAGATGGACTTAATGTTGGAAAAGAAGTAACTTTAGAAATAGGCAATATTGATAAAGAGAAAAGTATTATAGAAGAAATAAGAATAAAAGAAATATTTAGTGATGGAGCAACTGTAGAATTAGAAGCAACAGATGAACTAAGCGGAATATCTAACATAACATGGTATTATAAAGAAGAAAATGAGACTTCATATAAAAGTGAAAAAGAAACTTATATGAATCAAGGAGGAATGGAGGCAGGGCCACAACAAGTAACTAAAGAAAAAGAATTTAGAAAACTTGCAAAAGGAACGTATGAAATATATGCAGAAATAGAAGATGTTGCAGGGAATAAAATAAAAACAGAAGTGCAAAGAGTGGTATTAAAGGATCTAGAAGATTTAAATACTGCAAATGCAACATTAAGATATTTACCAACAACTTGGACAAATGGTTCAGTTAATGTGCAAGTAGAAACAGAAATAGAAGGATATCAAATAGAATATAGTAAAGATGCCAAAAATTGGTTACAAGTAGAAAAAATAGAAATGACTGAAAATGGATCAGTATATGCTAGATTAAAAGATGGAATAAACGCGGGAGAATATATAACTGGAACAGTAGGGAATATAGACAAAACAAATCCAGTAGTAGAAAATATACAGATAGCAAAAAGAGAAACAAAAGCATTAACACTAAGTGTAGATGTACAAGATGAATTAAGTGGATTGGGAAAAATAGATTGGTACTATAAATTAAATGAAGAAGCAGATTATACAAAAGTAACACAAGAATACCAAAAAATAAATGGAGAAGAAGCAGGAAGCACAAATAGAGAAACAAAAACATTAGAATTAACAGGACTAAAAGGAGGAACATATTCAATATATGCAGATGTATATGATGTTGCAGGAAACAAAGAAACAACACATATTATAATAGCAGAAACAG
>CAJFUM010000056.1 GCA_904420285.1 uncultured Clostridia bacterium
CCAGCGTTTATCCTGAGCCAGGATCAAACTCTCATGTTTTTGGTATATATATTCGTATATCTCTATACGCTTACATATCTTTTTTAAATAAAAGTTTTTGACTCTTTTTTTCGCTTTCGCGTTTTATTTCTTTTGGTAGTTTTACTACCGCTTTTTATTGGTTTCTCAAAGTTTATTGTTTACTTTTCAATGTGCTTTTTTATCTCTCAATCGATTAACTCGACGACAAGAAATATTTTAACATATTCAATATTATAATGTCAACACTTTTTTTGATTTTTTTAAAGTTTTTTTTATGTTTTTATATGCTAATTTTTTCTTGTTTTTTTACATTATTCTATTACTAAAATAGTAATAAAAATTAGCTTCGCCAGAAGCTATTAATAATAATACCACCTTACTACTTTTTAGTCAATACTTTTTTAAAAAAAGTTTATGGAATTTTATTCCATAAACTTTTCAAAGCCTAACATGACCATTTTTTCTGAAAATTTATTCTTTAATATTGAAAACCAGTTATTAATAAAATTTTTAAATACACTTGGTTCATAATTATTCGCAATAGCTGTATTTGAATTAGATAATTCTGGTATTTCTTCAACTTGATCTGCTTTTGTTGTATTTATATTATATACAATTGTTAATGTTTGAGTTTGATCTCCATTAGAAGTATTATATTCAATATTATATGAATTATTTATTTGATTGTTTTGTACTTCACTCATATTTATAGTTAAAATAATATTTCTATTTGATTCCTCTGCATCTGGTATAATATTTAAAGTATTAATTGTATTAAAACCTTCACTTCTTCTAGTTAGTACAATTTTTGAATATTTTTTATTTAGAGTCTCTGTTGCTACTTCATTTAAATTTATAATTTCATTTGAATTATTATCAGAATAATCTTCTATATGATTAGTGTTTTCAGAACTTGTTATATCATTTAAAGCCATTCCCGCATTATTATCATTAGTATTATTATCTATAATGTTAGAGAACTGCTCTCCAAGTTTTTGCAAAATACTTTGATTTACATCTATAGTTAAACTATCCAGATTAGTACTTCTATCATATACGATAATAAAAAGTCCTTCAGAACTAATTTCTGTTCTTATTACCTTCCCACCATCTACATAAATATATAAATTTACATTATTTTGTATATTCATTTCTTGTATGTACTCTATTGCCTCTTCTATTGGTGATGTATTATCAAAACTATTTAAACATTCTATTAGTATTCGTTTAAAATTATCGCTTGTTAAAGACACTGAATAAGCTTCAACACTATATTCTTCTCCATTTAATTCTATAATTGTATCACTTTTTTCGTATTGATCATTTTCTATTTCATTCATAATAATAGGCAAATAAGTATCTGATACGTATTTTAATTGCTCATCATTAATTTCAAACAAATCTGTATATTGAGTTAAATTTATATTATTAGGGAAATTGTCAACTCCATAATTAGATGCAAGTTCTGTCAAATTTGAATTTTGGATTCCTACATAATTAGGAAATACTTCATCACATTTTATAGCATAAATATCTCCACTATTAATATACGATACTTTAAATAAATCCATATCTCCATTTTTTAAAGTAGCATCCGCATAAGTTCTATTTGTCAAATTATCATGCCTTACTGTACTTGTAGCATTAAGTTGTTTAAAAGATTGATCTTTTTGTCCAATTTTTAATTCTAAGTTTCCAGTAGAAGTATATGAATTTTCTGCTTTAAACTGACTCTGCTTATTATTTTTATCGTTAATAAATAAATTTATTATATCCTTATTTTGAGCAAAATATTTCCAAAAAAGTTTTTCTTTTGATTTAAACAGATCAGTAGTAAAACACAAAATGGTTATTAATAGTAATATTAAAATTATAATTGATATTAATATTATCAATTTCTTTTTATTTTTCACAATTATTTATTCCTCGTATAATATATTTACAATCAATTTTATAAGTTTAATTTACATTAAATAAATGATTGTATAAGAAAAATTTAATGTAAATTA
>CAJFUM010000057.1 GCA_904420285.1 uncultured Clostridia bacterium
AATAATTAATATTTCTATTATCATTTTTGCTTAAACTTTGTCAACACTTTTTTTTAAAATGTACTTGACATTGGTACCATTTTATTTTAGGGCACCCTCTCTTCTTATAATTATTTAAAATCCAATCTTATACTCAATATTCTCCATATGAGGAAACATTTCTTTTATACGCTTAAGTGTAAGCATACTATGTCTTGGTTGAGGATTTTTTTCATCCTCTGTAAGTAATTTTTGGGTATAGCAATTTTCTGCTGTTTTATACAATAAATATCTGTTACGCACAAAAGTATAATACATTTGATAACCATCATCTAAATTTTGTTTAAATTCTTTAAAAGTATATTTCCCGTCCATTTTTCTTCTCCTATTTTATCATTTCTTCAAATTCTTGCTCTGTAATTATTTGTATTCCTAAGCTTTGCGCTTTAGTAAGTTTACTACCTGCAGCTTCTCCTGCTAAAACATATGCAGTTTTTTTAGAAACCGTTCCAGAGGTTTTTCCACCAAACTTTTCTATTATTTCAGAAGCTTCATCCCTAGAATATTTTTCTAAGGTACCGGTAAGAACAAATGTCTTTCCTCCAAATCTATTATCTGTTCCCTGCTCTTTTTCAGCCACCATATTTACACCATAATGTTTTAATTTATTTATTAAATCTATTGTTTGTTCTTCTCTAAAAAAGTTGTATATGCTTTCAGCTATAATTTTTCCTATTTCTTCATTCATATATAAGCTTTCATAAGTTGCATTCATTAATTTATCCATTGTATCATATTTTTTACATAAAGATTTTGCAAGTTTCACTCCTACATGTCTTATTCCTAAAGCATTAACTAATCTATATAAATCCCTATGCTTACTTTCTTCTATTGCATCTATTAAATTTTGGGCAAATTTCTTACCATTCTTCTTTAATGATGCTATATCATCTAGTGTTAATTTATATAAATCAGTAATATTACTTATTAAACCTCTATTTATAAGTTCTTCTATTATAGCCTCACCAAGCCCTGTTATATCCATTGCCTCCTTTGAAGCAAAATGAATAATACCTCTATATAATTTTGCAGGACACTCTATTCCATTGCAATACCAAGCTGCTTCTCCTTCTTCTCTTATGGCTTGTGCTCCACAAACAGGACAAGTCTTTGGCATCTCAAAAACTACTTCACTACCATTTCTTTTTCTCTTTTTTACTTCCACAACTTCTGGTATTACATCCCCAGCTTTTTGAATTACAACAGTATCTCCTATTCTTATATCTCTTTCTTTTATATAATCTTCATTATGCAATGTTGTTTTAGAAATTTTAGAACCAGCAACTACAACAGGCTCTAAAATAGCCATTGGAGTTATTGCACCTGTTCTTCCAACTTGGCATACAATATCTTTTAATTTTGTTTCTTTTTTCTCTGGAGGATATTTATATGCAACTGCCCACTTTGGTGTTTTATATGTTGTGCCAGCTATTTCCCTTAGTTCCAAATCATCAACTTTTACAACAGCTCCATCTATTCCAAAAGATATATTTTCTCTATCTTGTCCTATTTTTTCTATAGCTTTTATTACTTCATCTATATCGCTACACAAAATTCTTACTGGATTAACATTAAATCCTATCTTTTCTAAATATTGTAAACTTTCGTAGTGAGAAGCAAATTTTATAGAGTCAGATTTTTGCACATTAAAAATAAATATATTTAATGGTCTTTTAGCTGTAATTTTGCTATCTAATTGTCTTAAAGAACCTGCAGCAGCATTCCTAGCATTTGCAAATTGTTCTTCTTCATCTATTAATCTATCTGCATTTAATTTTTCGAAATCTTCTTTACCTATAAATACTTCTCCTCTAACCACAATATCTATAGGTTCTTTTAATTTTTTAGGAATAGTTTTTATTGTTTTTAAATTTTCTGTAACATCTTCTCCCACTAGTCCATTTCCTCTTGTTGCACCTTTTACAAAAATTCCATTTTTATATTCTAATGCTGCAGACAAACCATCAATTTTTGTTTCTACTACATATTTTAATTCTTTATTATTATCCTTTGCCAATTTCTGCATTTTTTCATCAAAATCTCTTATTTCTTCAAATGAAAAAACATCTTGCAAACTTTGAAGTGGAATCTCATGAGTCACTTTTTCAAATCCCTTTTTTATACTTGCCCCCACTTTTTGAGTTGGCGAATCTTTTCTAATTAATTCTGGGAACTCTTTTTCAATCGCTTTAAGTTCTTTCATAAGCATATCATATTCATAATCACTTACTACTTGTTTATCATCAAAATACATTTGTGTGTAATATTTTAATAAAGGTACTAATTCCTCTACTTTTTTTTTCGCTGTTTCCAAATCCATTTTTTTCATTCCTCACTACTTAATTTAGATGTTTAACAGGTACACCCATAAACCCAGTCCAAATTTTGTCATATGTACAAAAGCATATATTTTTAAATTCACTAAACTTCGTTTTTAAATAATTCTTTACATCCTTTTAAATAATTTATTCCAGAAAAAACAGTAGCGATTACAGATATGCTTAATAAAAGTGTTGTGGCTAAGTTTATACCAAATTCTATTCCATCTAAATTTCCAGTAAATATAGAACCAAAATTATTCAAATCTATAAAAGCAAGAATTATACCTAACATTTGTGTACATGTTTTTATTTTTCCCCAAACATTTGCAGCAATAACTTTACCATTTTTTTCTACTGCCACTAGCCTATAACCAGATACAATAAATTCACGTATTACTACTATTGCAGGTATCCATGCTGGTATTTTACCCGCTTCTAATAATATAAGCATTGCTACAATAACTAAAATTTTATCTGCTATTGGATCTAAAAACTTTCCAAATGTAGTAATTTGATTCCTAGATCTTGCAATATATCCATCTAATTTATCTGTTAATGATGCAATTATAAAGATTATATCTATTAATATAAATGTAATAGGTACTCCCCATAAATCTCCTTCTATATTAAAAAATGGTATTATCAAAATTATTGGTACCAATATAATTCTAAATATTGTTAACTTATTAGCTAAATTCATCCTTTTCATTCCTCTCAAATTTACTATATTATTTTTCCAAAATTTTTCTAATACATTATATAAAAAGATTGCAAAAAAATAAATAGAAAAATAAAATTTTTTCTATTTATTTTTGGCACTACCTACTATTTTGCACAATATCTACTATATCAGCAATATATTCTCCTATTACTGGTATATTCCATGTAACAATTTTTTGTAATACTATTAATATAATAGCTGTAATAATTGTTACACCAATCCCTATCCCTATCCCTTTAACCATTCCAGTCCATATATTTCTAAAAAAAAGTTCTTTTCTATTTCCCAAAAGTTCTACTAAATCTAGAAATTTACTTTTAGTCAATGCATGATTCAAATCATCTAATTTTTTGTTCAATTCCTCATATACTTTTCTCTTCATTCTAATCCACATAATCCAAAAACTTTACTATACTCCTTCTTTTTTTCTTATTATTTTCCAATTTTTCTTTTTTATACAAAAAAAAGAATAGCTTTAAATTGCTATCCTATTCTTATATATTTTATTGAATTCCATATTTCTTTTTAAATTTATCTGCTCTACCACCTGTTGTTTCTCTTTTTAAATTACCTGTCCAATATGGATGACACTTTGAACAAACATCAACTTTCATATCTGCTTTTGTTGAATTTGTTTTCATAACATTTCCACAAGCACATGTTATTGTAGCTTCTGTATAATTTGGATGTAATCCTTGTTTCATTTTGCATTCACCTCTCCTTTTTATTTTAAAAAACACTATTCTATATGATAACATATTCTTTTATTTTTTGCAAGTTATACTGTTAGATTTATTCTATTCCCTCTTCAATTCTTTTTTCTTGTATATATTCTGCCGAACTTTGTAGCTCTTCCTTTAATGAAGATTTATGAACTAATTTGTTAACAATATTAAATAAACATGCAACTATTAAAATTATAAATAATACTTTTTTCCATATTTTAGCTATCATATTTATATTCTCCTTTTACAAATATAATTATACTTATAATTTAATAAAATGTCAATACATATTACATATGTAATCTTCTATCTAGTTCTTGGATTATATTCTTTCCGCATAATATTAAAGAAATTATAAATGTAAAAAGTGCAATAGAACTAGAAATAATAACAAGTATTTTATTAGTTATTATTTGTTTTGATAAAAACAAAATTAATAATGGAATCATGCTTAATATAAATATAATAAGCTGATTAATTGCATATTTATAATATCGCTGTAATACTACAATTGTTAAAATAAGCATTGTAACATTTGCTGTAATAATTATTATAGGTATAGCTATATTTATTGCCCAACCTCTATATCCTAAAATAAAATCAATACAAAGTGTTAATATAGAAATTGCAATAAATTGTACTGTAATACTAGATCCAATATTTACATTCCTATAAACTGAGTACATAACTGTTATCCATGCATACAATATTCCCATAATTACAATTAAAGACCAAAAGTGTTCTTTTGATGTAATTATATTAATTATAAAAACTAATAACGATACTAATAATGATATAATTATCATTATTTTTAAAGCTACATTATCTTTTTTAATATTTCTAATTTTAGGATATAAAGTCATGAACACCATTCCCTTCTACATTAATTTCAATTCCTTGCATTTTTAGAATGTTGCAAAATCTTTTTTCAATATCTGTATTTTGTAATGTAGATGTAAAAGTAAAAACTAAATTTTTTTCAAATGAACATGCTGAACATTTTATTTTTTCTACAGATTCTGGTGCTATTAACATTAGAAATTTATCTATATATTTTTGATATTCTCCTATTATTCCTATTCTACCTATATTTGAAAAAGTAGTAGTTGTATATCTTCTAATTTCCATATAACTTAATTTTACAATTATTAATTTTAAAAATAATGGGATGGATTTTATAAATATATTATTACCCAATTTTACATTTGCAGACATTGTTTTACTTATTTCGTCTTTTGTTAGTTTTGTTTCGAAATCTTTTTTTACATATTCTAGAATTCTATTAAATGAATTAAAATTGTTGTTTTCAAAATCCAACTGTACTGTAATATAACTAAAAAAGTTATTAATAGTTTCAGATTTAAAATATTTTTTTAAATCTACAGGTATACAAATTTTTATTGGCTTTTTTCCATTATATTTTCTATAATTTGCTTCATATATTGCATAAAACAATATAGAGGTTAAATATTGGGTTATTGTTACATTTTTTTCTTTTGCTTTTGATTTTAATTGCTCTAAATTAATATTTACATGTATAACTCCTATAGCTGCCAAAGGCAATTTTTTTCCTTTTAATATATATGCCTTTTTCCCATCTCTATTATTCTTAGATTTTTTATCATAATTTTTCAAATAATCATCTTCAGTATTATTAGAAAACTTTCTCTTAATCCTTAGCTCTTTTGAGAATTCATTTTTATGTGCTAATTCTATATATGTATATACAATTTCTTTTAAAAATATAATTCCACTATTTCCATCAGTTAAAGAATGAAATATATCTAAATTTATCTTGTTTTCAAAATATGTTACTTTGAATAAATAATCATTATTAGTATTGGGATCAATATACTTACATGGATAATTTTTTTCTTCTTCTATAATTATTTCTTTATTATTATCTTCAAAATAATACCAAAAAACACCTTTTTTTAATTTTACTTTAAATGATGGCAAATTTTCTAAAACCATTTTTACGGCTTTTCTTAGTATATTCGGATTTATTTTTTCTTTTAATACAGCTGATAATCTAAATACACTACTATATTTTTTGCTAGATGCAATCGGAAATATTTTAGCAGAATTATCTAATCTTCTCCAATTATTAGATTTTTCCATATTATCCCCCATTCCTATTCTAAAATAATATCTACAACTTTTTTGTAACCTTCTTTAGCATACAAAACTTTTGGTTTGTGTTTCATAAGCACGAAATTATGTGTTGCATCCAGGTATTCATAAAAATTTACTTTATCTTTATTAGAATTAGCAAATAATTTTACATCTGGATTTAGTAAATCTCTAGTTCCAATTAAAATAAATATATTTTTTAATTTATCTACAGGCCCAATTATAGGATTTACTAAATAGCTTTTCATACCATTTTTTCCTGCATACTTTTTGCCAGATAATTTTAGTAAATATTTTTTTAATATTGGATCATCTATATTATCTATTTCTGGATTATTCATTCTAACATCAATCCATGGTGAGATTAAAATTGTTTTATCTGGTAGTTTATGATTTAATTTTCCTATTTTTTGATATAATGCTAAAGCCATTCCTGCTCCTGCAGAATCCCCCATCAAAATGAATTTATCATCAGATGTAAGTTTATTTATTATTTCTTCATATAGTGGTTTCATCATTTTAAATACATCTATATATGTTTTCTCTGGTGCAAGAGGATAATCTGGAACTATAATTCTAGCTTTAGTATCTTGCACTATATCTTTAAAAAATTGCCAATGATACCTCTCTAATTCTCCAACATATGAGCCTCCATGAATATATAGAATTGTAATTTTAGATTTTTCATTTTTTGGTTCAATTACAAAAACATCCCTGTTCATAAATTTTTCAGAAAGAAAATCAAAATTTTTAAAAATTTCCTTGGGAATTTTAGGTTTTACAACTCTTGCTTCATAATATATAATTACTATTAAAATAGTTAATAATATAAAAAATATAATTATCATAACTTTCTCCATTTTTTGATTATAATATCATAACATAAACTAAAGTTCAAATATATTTTTTATTCATTAAATTTCGACATTTTTTTTAATATTTTTTTTAATTTTGGAAATCATAATAATAGAAAAATTTTTTTAAAATCAATGGAGGATCTCATGAATAAAAAATGGATAATAGTATTAATAATATTATTTATAATTGCTGGAATTTTATTATATTATTTTTTCGGAAGAAAATCTGAAACTCCACAAAGTGAATATACTCCTAGTAGAACCATTGCTAATACTGAAGCAGAAATAAATAATAAAATTAATTCTTCAAATTCTAATATTGAAAATAATAATAAAGAAACTAAGCCTAATACTGAAACTAAGATTAGTAGCTTTAATACACCTATTGTAGATGATAACAAAAATAGGATAAATAATATAAAAATAACATGCTCTAGAATTAACAATGAAATAGTAGGTGCACATGAAAGTTTCTCCTTTTGTGATGTTGTAGGTCAACCCTCTAGTGAAGATGGTTATAAAGAAGCTCATGCATTTGTAGATGGAGAATTAGTTAATGCTATAGGTGGTGGAAACTGCCAAGTAAGCACTACTATATACAATGCTGCTAAAAAGATAGATGGAGTAGAAATAACAGAACGTCATGAACATGGAAAACCTGTAGGATATATAGAAATGGGAAAAGATGCAACAGTAGCATATGATTACTTGGATTTAAAATTTAAAAATAAAAATGATTTTGACTTAAAATTAAAAGCTTATATAAAAAATGATAAAGTTTATGTAGATATTTATAAAATAGTATAATACTTCAAGCATAAAATTTGAGCCTATTGAAATTGCTAGGCTCAAATTTTATCTTTTATTTTGTTATTAAATATATCATACTTTGTGTATCATCTTCTTGATTTAATAATAATTCATATTTTGTAAATCCTGTATATTCTAATATTTTATTTAGCGTATCTTCCACATTCATCCATTTTTTAATACTCAATACAAATTGCTCTTGGCTTTGTAACCCTGTATCTGTTTTTAAAAAATCTAATTTATCATAATTCATGTTTATAATAAGTGATTTATTATAGATCATAAATTCTGGCATACTTGTTAAATAAGTAAATGCATTATCTACTGTATATACAAAATCTAAGTTTTTATACTTATTAGCTATATCTACATAATTATTATATCCTCTATATAAATATTTTGGTTCATTTGTTATAAATCCATTTACTGTTATTATAATTACTGAGCTACAAGTAATTAATAACGCAATTCTTTTATTAGCAAATATTTTATAAAGCATAAATACAAATATTATTGATATTTCTGGTAAAATTGGCATTATATATCTTATTGCATATTTAGCCTCAACATCTGGTGCAATTTTAGATACAAATATAAAATAAATAATTGTTGGCAATATTAATAAAATGTATGAATATATATTTTTTATTTTTTCTTTTTTTACAATTTTAGTAATTACTCTAGCTATTATGCCTATTAAAATTATACCTAAAAGCACAAACATAAATACATTATTGATGCTAAAAGCTTCACTTAATCTTTCTAAATAAAAGTTAATTGCCTGTATAAAGTTCATACTTCCTTTGGCTCCACCAGCACCTCTGTATGAAAAGAAAATATGGTAAATTGATGCTGGGAAGATAATTATTCCTACTAAAGCAGTAATTATATGTATTAATAAATATTTTCCAAATACTTTGTATTGTTTTTTGTATATCATTCTAATACTCATTAGAACAAATACTATCATCACAAAAATGCAGAAATAATATTGAGTTAGAAAACCTAATAATACAATTCCAAATAATTTCCATTTATCTGATTTTGAAATTTGCAAATTATTTTTCAATATTCTTAAATTTAAAAATAAATATTCCAAACTAAAGAACGTAATCATAGAGTACATTCTTAAGAAAATTACTGTAGATGCAGCTCCCATGCTTAAACCATATAATAGAATTGCTATTAGTCCTAACCATTTTTTATTAAATAATATAAAGATTTTTCTTATAGTATAGCAAGTTAGTAAGAAAAATATTAAATTAATAGCAAAAATAATATATTTTGAAAAAATTCCATAAGCTATACTAGAAAACAAATGCACTAATGCATAAAACAAAGGTGGGTGAACATCTCTGGATTGATTATAATACACTGAAAAATAATTAAATACATCTCCTTCTCCAATTGTTGCATATTCTTTTGCATCTTCACTTGTTTTCCATACTGGTTTATCTCCTTTTTGTATTTCTGAAGCTAAATTTCCAAATTCAGAAGGATTTTTCAAATAATAATTTATATTGTTTATTGTTTCTCCAAATGAATCTCCAATTACATATTTTTCTATAGCTCTATTTAAAAAATCTGATTTTCCTGCTGCCTGATAAACATTATCCCATTTGTAATTAGAAGAGCCATATGAAAATATCTCATCTTCATGAAATCCCTCTTTTTGCCCTATCCAATAAAACATAAATATAGTAACAATTATCATCACTAATAGAGTAAATAAGTTATATGCTTTTTTAGTATTTAATTTTTCTAACATTTTTTCTTGTAGGTTTGTCAAACATATGTCACACTCTCTTAGAGTTATCTATATTTGAAATACCTAATATTTGTAGTCTGCCCTTCGCAACTTC
>CAJFUM010000058.1 GCA_904420285.1 uncultured Clostridia bacterium
GAAATAATTAATATTTCTATTATCATTTTTGCTTAAACTTTGTCAACACTTTTTTTTAAAATGTACTTGACATTGGTACCATTTTAAATTTTACATACACTTTTTTTCTTATTTTATCCCAAATATTTCACATGTATTTCTAAAAGTTAAATCCTCTATTTCTTCTAGGGAAACCTCTTTTACAGTTGCAATTTTTTCTGCTATAAATTGCAAATTTCTGGAATCATTTCTTTTTCCTCTATTTGGTTCTGGGGAAAGGTATGGGCTATCTGTTTCTATTAATATTTTATATTCTGGAACCATCTTAATTATTTCATCTGCATTTTTAGAGTTTTTGAAGGTTATAGGCCCTGCAAAAGATATATAAAATCCAAGTTTTAAAGCCTCTTTTACTAATTCTCTATTTAATGGGCAACAATGGAAAACACCTTTTTTTACCACATTATTTTCTTTTAGAATTTGGATTGTATCCATTATAGCTTCTCTTGTATGAATTACTATTGGTAAATTTAATTCATTTGCTAACTCTATTTGTTTTATAAAAGCATATTTTTGAAGCTCTTTATTTTCTGTATTCCAATGATAATCTAAACCAATTTCACCAATTGCAACTATTTTTTTATTTTCGTTTTTAGTTTTTATAAACTCTTCTAAATCTTTTAATTCTTCATCAATTTCTTCATATGAATTAGATATATCATTTGGAGAAATTCCAGATATTGTGTACATCCAATCATATTTATTTACAATCTCTAAAGCATATTTAGAAGATTGAAGGCTATACCCAGCACAAATTAATTTTTCTACACCAAATTCATGTACTTCTTTAATTAGATCTTCTCTATCTTTATCAAACTTTTCATCATTATAATGGGCATGTGAATCAAAAAATTTCATGGCTCCTCCTTTTAGTTATTCAAAACAACAACTACATTTGCTATTGCATATTTTTCTATATGAGAAATACTTATATCTATATCTTGTATTTTTATCTCTTTATCTGCATTTTTTCTAAGATTTTCGCATAATCTTTCCACATTTATTGCAGGTTTTCCGCTTTTTTTATTTATAACTTCTATATCCTTCCACAAGTCATCTGTTCTTCCACCTATATATTCAGATATTGCTTTGAAAACTGCTTCTTTTACTGCAAATCTAGCTGCATAATGTTGATATTTCATTTTCTTACTATTATTACAATATACAATTTCATCTTGGGTATAAATTCTATTTAAAAAATTTTCTCCTAATTCTTGTATTGCTTTTTCTATTCTATCTACTTCTATTATATCTATTCCTGTAGTAATTTTCATTTTCTTCCCCTCTAAAAATACATTATTCGGACTAAATAAATTTTTAGTCCGACTTAATTTTATTAGAACAAAAGTGCAAATAATATAGTTAAAATATTTATAAGTAGTATAACTGCTACAATTACTCTTGTTACTTTATTATTTTTACTTAATTCTTCTACATTATATTTTTTATAAGTTACATCATATTCATTTTTTAGTTTATAAAACGTTTTTTCTAATTCCAAGTTTTCTATCCAATTCTGTTCCATTCTTCTTCCAAATTCTTCGTTTGTTACATCTTGTATCCATAATTTTTTAGTAAAATCCAAAAACTCATTTTCTGCTTCTTTCATATTGCAACTAAATTCATAATTTAATTTATTAAATAGAATTTTTTTATACAAGGTTAGTAAATAAGTATATAAATATTCACTTTCAAACTTTTGAGGTACAACTGTAAAATTAGCAGTATTTATATTTGATGTTAAAAGAACTGTACTTCCAATAGAAAACCCATATTTTATATATTTATTTTTGTACAATACTTTTTTTTCTAATTCATTAGATTGTCCCTTTGTCCAATATTCATCATTTATAATTTGAGTATTAGATGGTAAAGCTGCTCTATATTTTTCAAATAATCTATCTAAGCCATCAGTATCTGTATTTTCATTCCAATCTTTTTGATCTATACATGCATATGAATATACAAAAAACTTTTCTGTTCCAATATTAGCTTTTTTAGCAATATTTTCTTTTCCAACAATCTCCTTTATTAATAAAGATATGTCTTTAACATCTTTAAATGAATTAGATTGAATTTTTATATTTTCATATTCTTTTAAATTATATGATATAGAATTTATTTCTCTAAATTTATAATTAAAATTTAAAATATCTGAAAAATTATTGCTATTCTCTAAATTTGTTTTAAAAACTAAAAAGCATACTCCAGATTTAAAACAAACAATTTTAATTTCTGATATTTCAAAAAAGATTCCATTACTATCATTAACTTTTCCTTGTATATATTCTGGCAAATCGTAATTAAATATGTTGCATTCATGTTCTGCAAGTAATGTAGATTGAACAGTAGTATCTAATTTTTTAAAATCTTTTATTCCTTTTTCTGTTAATCCAAATGACCAAAACATATACTCTCTAATATTAGGTAGAAAATATGTATACAAATGAATATCTTTTTGCTTATTAAAGAAACGTATTTTACATTTTTTGTTTCTTAGCAAACTTTGCAAATATTTTTTATATTTTCCTTCTTCAATCAAATATGGATAAATAAAATACGTATATTGGTATTTTGTCATTAGTTCCATTTTTTTGGCTTCATTCCTTTCTCTTATGTAGTTTGAAAATTTATATCTATTTATCTGTAAAGTAATATAAATTCAAATCTTCTCCTAGATGCCATTTTCCTATAAATTCTATTAAAACATTATTATCTAATTTATATGAAGGTGCTATAGCTACTTTTCCTCTAGAATCTACAGAACCCCATAGTCCATCTTTTTTAACACTTGCATATCCATAATCATTTTGTTCTGTAGCATCATCATAAATATAATCTACTACTACATTTCCATTTCTATCTATAAAGCCATATTTTCCTTCTTCATTTCTGCTTAAGAAAATAGTATTTCCACTTAATACTTCTTTACTATCCTTTTTATCAAATCTAAAGTTATAGTAATTATATGCATCATTTTCTCTTACTTTAATGTAGCCCTTTTCCTCATTTAATTCTGAAATAATTACATTGGATAATTTTACATTCAATTCTGCATCTAATAAATCTGAAGTATTATTTTCTGTTGAAGCTTCATAAAATCCAGCTGTAGGTATATATATAATATCTGCATATTTTAATTCTACTATAGTATTTCCATTTGAATCTATAATACCATATTTTTTATCTTTGCTTACTATATAATTATTATTTGTAGCATATGAAATACTGTCGTAATTTGTATCAATTATATTTTTTCCATCAGCTATTGAAACTACACCATATTTTTTATTATCTACTATAACAGCATTTTCTCCATTTACTGAAATAATATCATCATACTTACCTGCTAAATATTTATTTCCATCTGTATCTATTATTTCCCAATTTTGTCCTTCTTTTACAATATAGTATTTTCCATTTGCATATTCTCTTTTTATTTCATCATATTTCGGTTCAACAACAACAGATTTTGAATATGTTATAACTCCATACTTTTTATTATCATTTTGCACTATATATCCGTTTTCATAAGTATCTGATAATGGAGTAATTTGAGCATACTCATTATCTATAATTACTGATCCTACATAATCTACAATACCATATTTGCCATTCTTTAGTGTTAGTAAACTATTATCTATTCCTTTTAAAGCAGTAATTTCATCATATTCGCAACCTACAATTTCATTTCCTTTTGTATCTATTATTCCCCATTTTCCATCTTTTGATACTTTTAAAATATCGGTTGCATACCATAAATTATTACTTTCATCATAATTTTCAATAGCTTCTACTAAATCATATCCTGTAAATAGTTCTTCATTTTTCTCGTTAATAGCTTTTGTGCTATATGTTCCTTTACTATAATCAACATCATATGTACATATAAATATAGGTTTTGTACTATCTGGTACTACTATATATTCATCATATGTAGGAGAAATTATGGTATTTCCTTTTGTATCTATTACACCCCATTTTCCCCCTGTATAAACTGGAAAATATCCAAGTGCAACTGTTTTTTCTTCTGTAGTACTTTCTCTACTAAACAACTTGTTAATGCCTATTACAAACATAACAATTACAGCAATTGCAATTATTACTGCAAATACTTTTTTTATATTTAGTTTCGGTTCTCCTTCATATCTTTTTCCTCTACTCATAAATGCCTCCTATTGTTTTTAATACATATATTTTTCCATATATACTATATCACATTTTAGGGCTAAATTACAAGAAATTTGTCAGATTTTACACAAAATAAGACATGATTACTATCATGCCTTATTTTTTCCCTATTTTTGCAACTAAAACAGTCATATCATCCTTCTGATTACCAAAGTCATTATCTATTGCTTCCCCTATAATTATATCTGCTATTTGTTGTGCATCACTTGTTTCAATATCTTCTAATAAATACTTAAGCCATAATTGTTTATTTAAATATTCTTTATTAGAATCTATTACTCCATCAGTGCACATTACTAAAATATCTCCCTCTCTTAGATCATAATCATAAACAACTAAGTCCACATCATTAAGTATTCCTGTAGGTAGAGACATTGATTTTAACAATTGAACATTTCTACCTCTTTTTACATATGTAGGACATGCACTATTTTTTATGAATTCCATATTGCCATTATATAAATCTAAAATTTCTATATCTAATGTAGCATACATATCTTCTTCAGTATTTGCTGATAATGTAGAATTTATTAATTTTAATGATACATCTTTCTCAAATCCAGCAGTCAATAATCTTTCTAACATTTTAATTGCAATTTTGCTACTTTTCATTGCTTCTGGTCCAGAACCCATTCCATCACTTAATGCTAATAAATATTTACCATCATCTAATTTTACTTGTAAACTACTATCTCCAGAAACAGGTGAACCTGATTTAGTAGATTTTGCCACTCCTATTTGCAAACTATATTTGTCATCACCAATATATGTGAATTTACAAATATCTTTATTTAATCTTAGTCCACATTCTTGTTTTTGGATAATCATTTTTTGATTTAAAACTTTACTTATTATTTTAGATATTTTCTTTATATCACATTCTGTTCCATCTGGATTTTCACAAATATCAGTATATACATCTACAATAAATCTGCCAGAACTTTTTTGCTTTATTTCCAAGCTTTTTATTTCTATTTCTTTTTGTTCTAATAGTTTTATTATTTCTTGCTTTAATTCCACAAATTCTTCTTCTTTTTTATCTATATCATTTGCCATTTTAGAAATAGCTTCAGATACTCCTTTTAATTGTGATGATACATTTTTTTTGCTTTCATCTAACTTCTTTTTCCAAATAAAGTTCATTTTGCTTACTCTATATGAATAATTCAAAGCTTTTACTATTTTGTATACATCTTCTTTTGCTTGTCCTTTAGTATTATCAAATCCAACAATATAGTTGTTATTCTTTTCCAAAATTTTAATAAATTCTTTTTCTGTTATAATATCATTTTCTAATAAATGATTAAAAATATCTGTAATTAATTCTTCCGTAGGATAATACATCTCATCATAAAGCATATTATCTTCTAAATTTTCTATATTTTTCTTAAATTCTTCTAAGAAAATATCTATATTATTTTTTTCTTGCTGTTTTAATTCTTCTTCTGTAAGTATTGTAGCTGCTGCTTCTCCATAACTTTCTGCTATATCATATATTGTTTCTGATATACTATTTAATTTATATATTGTATCTTTGTTTTCTTCCAAATCTCTTTTTGTAACTTCTGGTAGAAGCTTTGTATTTCCTACTAAATCTTCTATATTAATTTCAATATTTTTAGGAATTGCAAGTAATCCTAATGATGCGATTAAAATCTCTTGGAATAATATAAGTTGTACTGTATTTCCATTAGCTGCATAAGCTAAAATTACATTTCCTAGTGCAAACCCTACTATAACTCCTATTCTTCCAAATCTATTTAATAAACCAGCTATTAATCCAGAAATTGCATATGCTGCAATCATAATAGGTTCTGTACCTGTAATTACACCTAGCACAACTCCAATAGTTATTCCACCTGTTGCACCTACTAAAATACCATTTTTCCATCCTAGTACAAGTACAATTAATATACTTAATATGTTTTTTATTGAAAAACCAAATATACTAAAATCTCCAAATGCTGTAACTGCTATCGAAAGTAATAAACTTGTTCCTATAACTTCTTCTATTGTAAAAGCTCTTCTAGTTCCAAAGTCTATTATCATTGTTATGGCGTTTACAAATATTTTATAGAATATGTATGTTGTTATTCCTAACATTATACTAGTTAATAAATCGAAAACATAATAATCTCTAAATAAAATTGGTACTACTTGTACTAATATAACTGAAAAAAGTAAATGTCCACCTATCTTTTTTTGTTCATTTACATTTTCTTGCAATTTTGGTCTAATAATTAATATTAAGACAAAAAATATTAATGATGTTATAAAATATACAAGAAAATTATTGAACCCAAATTTTATAAATGTACCTATTAATGATAATATATACATAATTCCTATTGGACGATTATTACTTAGTGCCCCTGCAATTATAGCTAGTCCAAATGGAACCATTGAAAACACTAAACCACTTCCACTAAATCCCACCATCGAGATTAAAAATGTTGTTATATATAATATTATATTTTGTTTTGCAAATAATTTTTTCAACACATCTTTTATAATTACTTTTTCTTGTTCTGCATTATATTCATTTTTTGTATCAAATGAATCTTTTGATATATTTTGAAACATACTAACCACCTCTACCCTTTTATTTATGCATTAAAGTTTTTTATTTTGAAATTATCTTTAGTACTAATAGCTTATCAATGCTATTTAATTATAGTTCTTTTTAATATAATTTTTTGTCGCATTTAATCCATAATATAAAAAAGTTTTTTACAAAATGTGATGTGTTGTTTATTTTTTTTACATTGTATGCATATAATTTTATCGCAAAATAGTATTTTTTTCAATATACTACAGAAAAAAGGAGATACTATTTTGTAAATATCTCCTTTTTACAGTATATAATTTTTTATTAGTTGCATTAGCTGTTGGATTTCCCTTTGAAATGTAAACATGAACGGGTTCATCATTCTCATTCGTCCAAAAATAGATTTTATATCCGTTTTAATTCAAAAATACTAGGCAATTTCCAATCCTCCTAAACGTGCATATTTAAAAAAGAAAGAGGAACCATTTTTTACAATTTCTAAAAATGTTTTCTTTTCTTCTTCAGAATAATTTCCATCTTCTAACACAATATTATAACCTGGAAGCTCAATCACATAAGTATCAAATCCATACTCAGTTGGTCTTTCAAAAGTAATACGTATATATTCTTCTCCTGTTTTCTTTTTTCCAATATTAGAAAATACTCCCACTGTACCATCGGGATATTTAGCAAATTCATAAGTCATTATACTATCACTCTCCTTTTTACACTATTAGTATAACATAAATAACATAAAATTACTATATTTTTTATATTACAAGGAGGAGATTTCAATATTTTATTATATTAAAATCTCCTCCTTTAATTATGTGCTAACTGTAGTTATTTTATTTTGGAATTATATTTTTATTCAGTTTTTTTCTTAAGAACTTTCCTTATTATTAATACAATTCCTCCTATTAATATTATAGCAACTACAGAAGCTAGTATATAGTAAATTTGTGTTTGACCAAATGGTGGTAATATAACTACTCTTTCAGCTACACTACTATCAACTTCTGATGCATCATCTAATGAAGGATCTTGGTTTCCTACTACAGAAAATGCCATTCTTCTTCCTACATCATTAGATGTTTTAACAATTTCTACCATATTTGTATATGTTAAATCATCACTTGTATTTTCAGGAGTAATTAATTGTGTTAATATTAATGTTTTGCTTGTTTCATCTCCTGGTTCTAAGTAAGTATTGTTAAAGCTTTCTGTTTGAATAATTGTGTTAAATTCAGCTAATTGTTGTTGCAATCTTCTGTTTACTAAGTCGCTATTAAGTGCATCATTAGCATTAATTGCTTTCCAGCCATCTCTTGCATTAAATTCATTTGCAGCTTCAAATTGTAAGTTATTTTGTACATAATCAATTACTTGGTCTGTTAAAGTTCTTACAACATGTGCTCCATCAGTATTTCCCTTATAGTAGAAATTCTTATAATCTCCATCTATATAGTCTATTTCACCAACATTTGTAATTTTAACAGTATATGTTATTTGAATTGTAGCACCATGCATTAATTCTTCGTCCATTGTAAGTTGTACTAAACCTTTATCAGTATCTCTTACAATATCGTCTATTTCTTCTCTGAATGAATATCTATGTTTGTTATCCCTATCGTAATATTCTTCATATTTGCCATTCTTTATATTTTCATCAATGCTATATTCTTCATGGTCTTGCCATAAAGCATTATTTGCTGCTTCATTTATATCAAATAATATACTTCCATTTGCAAGTGTTACTTTAATATTTGCTATAGATTTATCTATTTCAAGTTGTGATTTTGGTCTTTCTGTTAAACCTAAATCTATATTATTTAAAGTATAATTACTGTTGTATCTGTTGTCTACATTTGGATTATTATTTCCTACATAATCTTTGCTAGAGTTGTTTCTATCATTAATTGTAGTATTTAATCCATCTGTTTGTTGTCTATCATACTCAAATTCCACTGCTATAATACCTGTTTCTGCTGTCATATATGTGTTATCCATTAATTCATCATATAATGATGTATCTCCAGAATATGGTGATGCTAGTACTTCGGCAATATGGTTTGTTACATCATTATCACTATAGTCTATAACCTTATCCCTTCCTTGTACAAGTCTTGCAGAATTTACTGGTCCTATTATATTTAAACCATTTCTATTTGTTGTAGTCCAAATATCTTTTGCATCTGAGTAGTTTTCATCAGCATTATCTGATTTATATATGTTATATCCAAAAGTATCGTCTGTTGGTGTGTTTTCGTCTGGACCATTTGGATTGTATGTTACATCTGGGTTATATTTTCCACTTACATTTTGTGTGTCTGTATGTACATAACCTTGATATCTTCCTAATGTATCTGTAGCACCTTCTTGGTCTATTCCATCTTGGTATGTTGTAGATTTAAAATCTTGTCCGTTATATGAAACAGGTTGTTCTTGTGATGGAATTGCAGTTGCTCCTGTATCTCCATAATAGAATCTTATTACATAATCTCCTGGTATATAACTTTCAAAATTATAGTAACCATCTTCATTTGTTGAAGTTTCTTGCCAGATATATTCAGAACCATCTGTACATTTTTCTACTAATTGAACTGTAACTCCACTTACTTTTGTTTCATCATCTTGTCTAATTCCATCACCTACTATAGCTTCTCCTATAGTTTCGGTTCTTTCATCTTCCCATACAGTACCATTAGCTTTTCTAACTGCATCTTCATCAATTAAAACTCTTAGACTTGGTGCTCTATCTGTATCGTCTTCAAAATTCTTTTCGAATTTTTCTCCTCTTAAGTCATTTGCTACTAAGTTACCTGGGTTAGAATCTCTATCTAGTAATCCAGCAATATTATTAGAATTTTTATTTACTCTATTTGGAAGTTGTGTTCCATCAGCATAATATGTTGAGAATCCATTTATTTCAGCCAAATTCTCTTTTGGATTACTTTCATCATCTAGTACAATTCTTCCATTTCTATCTTTATTAACTTCAAAAGTTAAATAAATGTATGCAGTTTCTCCAGTTTCTAGTTTTTGACCTTCTAATCCTCTAATATATAGATTATTATATTGGTTTCCTAAATCTTTTTCATTGTTATATCTACTATCATTTTCATATACTTTTGCATCTTTTGAATCTGTTATAAATGATGTTGCTTTAGTATTTTCTCTATCAATTACATCTTGGTCTTGAGACATCATTGCATAATATTCGTCTTTATTTACAGAAGTATTATAGTTTCTATTTGCTTTATCTTGGTACATTGCCCATGATAAGTTTGGTTTAAATGTATACTCACTATCATAGTAGTCAACTATTTCTTTTATTTCACCCATAATACTCATTGATTGATTTCTAATTGTTAATTTATATGTAATATATACTTCCAAATCAGAACCTGGATGTTCTAATGCTACTGAATCATAATTATAATCAGTTGGATAAATTTCTCTATTATATCCCGTATTATAGTATGCTTCATAATCTGACATTCTTACATTAATATCCCAATAAGTATTATTATCTTGTCCATTAGCATTATTTGCTCCTTCTTGCTCTGCTGCTCTTTTATCATAATTGTAAACTACTGTTTTATCATTTATTTTTAATGCTGCTTTATATACATCTTTTCTAAGTGATGCATCAAATTCTTGTCTTCTCCATAAACCTAAATTTACAAAGAATTGTCCTGGATAGATTGGTTCATAAGTAACTCCATCTAATGTAATTGAATTAGTTGAATAATTTGCATTTTGATAATCTTCTGCTGTATCGTAAGTATCATAATCTTCTGTACGATTAATTCTTACATAATCATATACTGGGTATAAATCTATATTTTGTGTAAATGGTGAGCCAGTATATGCTTGTATATAACAATCTTCTATAAATTGAAGTTGTCTCCAAGTTTCTTGGTTATTTCCAGCTATATTTGCATATATTGTTTTCATTGCATTATCATCTGGGAATTCTTTATATTGTTTAATATAATCTCTTACTCTCTTAGAAATTACACCTTCAGAGAATGTTGTTGTTTGTAATCCATTTTCGTCATATGTATATCCATCTACAAGTTGTACACCTGTTTTTGAATATTTTCCATTATCATTTAAAGTATATCCCATTAAATCTAATTGTGTATATACTGCATTATAGCTTCCTACTCTATTTAGTGAATTGCTTGATGGATAATTTTGTGGATATGAACGTATTTCACTAAATCTTTGATCATATTGTTGTCTAGATATTTCTACTCCATCAAAAGTTTTGTTTTCTGATTCTGTACCTTTAGAGTTTACTTCCCAACTATCTGTATTATATAATCCAGCATTAACCATTTGAGTTGAAGAATTATATTGTCCATTTGCTGTATTCATATATTCTGTTGGTAAATATGTTTGTCCATTATATTCAAATACAACATAATATTTTTTCTGAGAATCTAATCCTTCAAATAAATAGTTTCCATTTTCATTTGTATATGTTGGGTTTACACGATGCATTAATTTTTCATCAGATATTCCTTCTTCTTCTGGATCTGTTATCAACTTAGCAATTTCTCCATCTTCTGTATATAATGTTACTTTAACATTTTTTAATGGTCTATCTAAGTTTTCTCCAGCTGTATTGCTAACGCCATCAACTTTTGATTCCTTAGTTGCTAAACTATCTTCCCATACATGTCCGCCTAAATCCATTGTAATATCAAATGGTTTATCATCACTACCTATAATTATTTCTTGCTCATATATACTTCTTATAGCATCAGCTGAAGCAAGCCATTGTTGCTCTCCACTTTTTTCATCATCTTTATTACTTCTTAATTCATCTAGATAAGGTTCTCTACCTACACAATTGTAGCAAGGTTGTGGTGGTATACCATGGCCGTGTCTAACATGATTGTGTGTATATCTCACAACATATTTTATTCCTTGTAGTTTTGCATATTCTCCATTTGCAAGCATATATTTAAAGTCTACTTTTATAGCAATATATTCTATTCTATTTTCATCATCATATTCTAGCCCTTCATTTGGATCTTTAAATACAATTTTAAAATCTTGTCCAGATGAAGGATAAACTTGCTCACTTCTATCTACTTTTAAATCTTCACTTGGTTCAAAATATTGTGGAACTTTTGCTTTTTCTTCCCAAAGTCCTGTTAATTCATCCTTTAGTATAATTTTTTCTACTTTTATATCATCTCTTACTAATTCTTTTTTACTGTTATATCCTAATACTGTCATATTAGAAATTCCAGAAAAAGTAACATTTCCGTAAATTCCTTCATTATATTGAATATTATATGAACCTACTGTAAATTCTCCAGTTATTTGATTTGATTCTGCTTCTAATTTCTTTAAATTAGTTTGATCTTCTGGTTCTAAGCCATTTTCTCTTACAACATAATCATATTCAGCATAATCTATAGCTTCTGTATCAAATCTTGTAGGACCATCTGCAACTGATTCTCCATCTCCAATTATAAGTCCTTCATCTGCATCTTCAAGCTCTCCTGTTAGTGCATTATACACTTGTGCATCTCTTATATTCCAAAGTCCTTTTTGTTTTTCTAATGAATAACTTCCAACTGGTGAATCAGATACTATATATGCAGCAGCTCTTGACAATCTATAAGTAGCGATTGGTCTATATACTGGAGGAGTTGAATCTCCTTCTCTTGGTGGATTACCACAACCACAATATCCTGTATATTTATTTCCTCTTCTTACTAAAGCTTGTGCTTCTGCATATCTTATTTGATAATCATACTCTATTGGATCTCCTGGTTCCAAACAATATAAATCAAATCCATTATATATTGGGACATTCGGTGGTTCTGGTGTTTTTTCGAGTGCTTCAAATTCTCCAGTATTTATATAATAAGAATAAGTACTTGGATCTAACTCTCCATCCCCAAGATTTCCTGGAGTTTCTTCATATGTTTCTCTAGTACTTCCTTGTCCATCTACTGCTATTACTTCATTTTTTATGAAATAAAAGCCTACAGCTAATATTATTCCAATTATTAAAATAGGGATAATTATTTTAATATTTTTATGTTCCATCATTCTCCTCCTTTCCTTTAAACTTTCTTATTTAAAACATGTTTTCTTATTTCATATATACCAATTCCAATTACAGCAATTACTACTAAAGCAATTGAAGTATATATGATAATTTCGCTACCTGTTACTATGGAAACTACTGTATCTGCTTTTCCCATATCATCTTCTGATGTATCTTTGTTTGCTGGTGTAGAATCTATATCTTTTAGTCCTAATTCGTTGTAACATTCATGAATTTCTGCACTATTATTTAATGTGCCAATTATATCATTTGTTACTTTTATACTCACTACTAATGTAAGTTCTTTAGATTCTCCTGGATTTATTTTTTCATTTGCTAATTTTGCATTGTATATATTACCATTTTCAGATAAATACCAATCTGGGTTAAGTTCTGTATTGAAACTAACTTCTTTTGGTAA
Organism: uncultured Clostridia bacterium; assembly: GCA_904420285.1. Lineage (GTDB taxonomy): Bacteria > Bacillota > Clostridia > TANB77 > CAG-508 > CALXVA01. The sequence continues at coordinate 13,279 of CAJFUM010000058.1, forward strand.
ATAATCTACTACTTTGTTAACATATCCCGGTACAGATCCTTCATTTGTTACTACTATTTTGTATTCTATAACTGCACTACTTTTTCCAACATTTCTTTCTAGTACTTCAAATTTTGCAACTTCACTATTGTATTCATATTGTGTAGTTCCTATTGTTGGTGTAGTAAGTGTTACTTTACTTACATATTTATCTAATCTTAGGTCAAATCTATTTGCTGTATATAATCCTATATCTATATCTCTTGCATTGCCTCCATTTATTGTAATAACATCTGTAATTCCTGCTATTCTTCTTTCTCCATTTATATTTAAGTTTATGTCAATAGCATCTGAGTTAAAGCTTTCACTTACTCCATCTTTTTGATAATCTGTTAGAGTGTAATTTGATGAGTCATATACAAATATTACTAAATATTCTCCATTTTCTAAATTATCAAATTGGTATGTACCGTTTTCTGATGTTGTAGTAATTTTATCTTGGTTTGTATCTGGATCTTTTATTATGCTGCTTCCATCTTTGTTCATTAATATTACTTGTATATTTGATAAAGTTTGTTCTGTTACATCTCTTTTTCCATCCATATTTTCATCTAACCAAGCTGTTCCTGTAATTTTATATCTGTTATTTGAAGGGTCTGTTGTTCCTCCGTTTTCATCATGTATTTCATTATTATATTCTATAATATTAGTAACTGTATTTGTTTCCATTGTTTCTATATTGCTAGCTACTATTCTCATTTTATTTTGTATTTCTTTATCATCTTTACTTGGTAATAATTTAGCTCTAGCCACAACTGATATATTAACAGTTTCTCCTGCTGCAAGTTTGTTTATAGGTAATTCTAAATTTCCATTTTTTAGTGTGGTTACATTATGCTCTACTCCAGAATATGAATATGTTGCTTTTACTAATGATAATTCTTCTGGTAATGTATCTATTACCCTCATATAATCTATCATCGATCTTCCACTATTAGTTATTGTTAGATTATATGTTACATTATCTCCTTCTTTTATATATCTTGGTGTTGATGTTAATTCAGAAACTTCTAAATTTAATTTTTCAGCTCCATATTCTGTTATATTAGAATAATGCTCTTCTGTATTGTCTGCTTTTGCTTTAGCCATAATAGAAAATTCTCCATCTAGTTCTTCTATTTCCACTTCCATTATTATTATTTTATAAATAGATAAAGTGCCTATATTAAATGTAATAGTATTTGTATTCTCATCATAATTTATTCCATCGGTTGTTCCTTCATCTGAAAATTTATCTTTTATAACAGCTTCTTTAAATTTAATACCATCTGGTAAAGGTACTGTTACAACAGAGTTGGTTAAATCTCCTTCAGCCGAAATATTATTAACCCCTATAGTATACTCTAGAATTTGACCTTCATTTAATATTAAGTCTTCACTCATATTTCCAACTAACTGTATAGAAATTTTACCTTCCTGTACAGTAAATTTAGCATCATTAGATGTAATACCATTTGTTAATTTATCTGCAGTTAATGTTACTGTATTTGAAACATCTACTGGTAGTGGAGAAGTAGCAGCTGTTCCTTCTTCTCCTTCTATTGGTACCCTTTCAATAATGTAGTCTTCAAATCTAATATAATAGCTTGCTTGTACTGTTTCATTTGGTTTTATTGTTCCTAATTCAATAGTTTTGGTATCTCCTTCTTCATCACTAAATCCGCTACTTGCAACATAATTTGTAAACACTGCATATTTAGGTACAGGGATTGTTAATTTTGCATTAGTTGCATCTATTTCTCCTGTATTTTTTACTGTTACTTTCATTTTAACTATTTGTCCTTCTCTTACTACATCTGCAGTAGATGCAAGTGATACTTCTAATTCTGGACCATTTCCAGTAGTTAATCCAATAACAGCAGATACTTTATTTTCTTCCATATTTCCTATATCAGATTTATTTGTATAGTATACTTTATACATTCCATATGCACTATTATTAAACTCTAGATTTGCTGGTATGTCTGCATCATATGAAAATTCGAAGCTATCTCCTTGTTTCATTTCAAAATCAGAATTAAATACTATTAAGAAAGATTTTGATGTAGTTTTAGCTTGTTCATACCATCCATTATTACTATCTTCTAAATCTTTAGTTGCATTTTGATTGTCTGAATAATATAGTTTAAAATTAGAAGAATTTACTCCAGATGAACCTATTCCTGTAGCTAATTGCATATTAAATGTTGAACCTAATTCTGTATCTGTATCAATTTTTTTATTTCCTTGTGAAGGAATTCTTCCTAATATTGAAATATTAGAAATATTATTTGAATAATTGTTTATTAAATTGCCACTAAATGTTACAGTTCTCTTATCTGCATGAGTATCTATTTGTACTGTTTGTGGTTCTTCCGATATAGATAAAATGTCTTCTGCTCCATCTTTATATCCACTAATTCCACTTGCTGCTACAACACCTGTTGGAGCTACATAATTTATCTCTGTTTTTATTACTGCTTTATTTTTTAGTGTATCATCATTTTCGTTTGTATATTCTAATTGAATATAGTCTTTTCCACTTGGTGTTAATGTTTCTAATGTAATATCTGTATTTAAAATTACTATTGCTCCTTTATATTCTGCATTGATCGCATATTCTGTTTGAGTTCCTTCTAATACTACATTAATAACTTTTTGTCCATTTTCTTCTGATACTTTACTGCTTTTTATTTTTAAACCATTATTTAATAATATATTTGTACTGTTTAATTCTACTTCTTTAACATGAGAAGGTAGAGTTATTTTTAATGTAGGATTTTTAAATAATGAATAATATTCATTTGAAGTATCTAGTACAGCTCTTATTTCTACATTTTCATTTTTTACTACTGTTGTTAAATCTTTTTTACTAACTTCTAATTCAACTTTTGTTTCTGGTTCTTTTAATAATGTTTGTGCTGTTGAAGTAAAAGTTGTTGTATTTGTTTTTCCAGATAACTCCATTTGCATTTTTTCAAATGTTTTCATTTGTTCTTTAGAATAATCTATATTTCCTTTTATAGCTTTTACAACATTTATCTCTAATTGTCCTTCTGTAATAGGTGCTGTTGTTTCTATAACTAGTTTATTATTATTACTTTTACTTATATCTACTGAATATATTCCATTATTTAATTCAGTATCTTTATTTATGTTTGCTAATTCTTTTCCTGCTTCATCTTTTATAGTAATTTTTCCGTCTTCTCCTAAGATTTTATTAAATATCTCTTGGCTGATTTCTACTTTTTTATTATATGCATAATTTTTATTATCTACTGTAGTTAATGCTACTGCTTCTTCTTCAGTTAAAAATTTATCATATTGTTGCATAAATTGTAATTCAGTAACTAGTTTAGAACTATATACTGTAGCTGTATATTTTGTGCTATATTCTGTTTCTGTTTTTTGTTCTGTTCCATAATTATTATATATGTATCCTTTGCTTATTGAACTTGGAGCTAATACTTTAAAATCTGTAATTGCTCCTGTTTGTTTAGCAAATTCTACAGGTAAATTGAATGATATATTTGCATTAAATTCTTCACTACTGTATACAGTTAAGTTTGCGCTTATATCTATATCACTTTTTATTCCAGTTTCACTTGCTTTAGCAAAATCATATATTTCTTTTCCTTCATAAATAAAGGTTACTAAATATTCATCTATAGCATTTGATTTCCAAGAAATACTATCTGCTAAGTTTGAAGTATTAATAGATACCATTCCAGTTTCTTTATTGTATGAATAATTAGTATTTCCAAAATTTAATCCATTTGATTCACCATTTGTAGCTTCTGTTTTTGTAGCAACTACAGAAACTGTTTCTGGTTTAGTATTGTTTATAACTGGAACATTTATATTAATATTAGTTGATTTTATTGGTAATAAATTATCTTTTATTTTAGAATTTACTTTTGTTTGAACTAATACACCATAATTTCCATTTGTAGCATAAGGTATGTATTTTGTATTTTCTGCTGTTATTTCAGCCTCGGCATTACCTTTCCAAGAAAGTTTATTTATTACTTCTTTGCTTATTTCTTTGTCTTCGCCTTCCCCATCTACATAATTTCCAGTAAATTTAGTAACAGTTTCTTTATTAAAGTAATCTAATGATACATTATCATTTTTTAATATTTCGATTGGAAGTTCAATTGTTACATTCGAACCATTATTTAGTTTACTTAAATATATTTTATTGTTTGCGATATCAATGCTTTGAATATTTTCATTTTTTATTCCGTCTTTTAATTTAAAATTTGTATTTTGGAATTCTACTATTCCATTTTCCAAATATCCAGCATTATTAACTTTTATATTCAAATATATTTTTGAATCTTCTCCGTTTATATTAAATGTTTGTGAATGTGAATTTCCATAAAAATACGAATTAAACTCTACATTCTTATGGTTTGTTTTTGAATCTTGCTCGCTTAATTCTTCGTTACTTAGTGCAAATGCATATGTATATTCTCCTAATAGTATTAAATTTGCACTTATTAAGATTATAGCTAAAATTAATGCAATACTTTTTTGAAATAGTTTTTCCATAATACCCTCCATTTTTATTTTTTACATACAATTATATTATACGACATTTTTATAGCTTTTTCAACAGTTTGATGCTTTTTTATAAACTTTTTATGTACATTGGATTGTAAATTTTTCCATTTAGCATTTTGAGTGTGTAAAAATCTAGAATATATGTAGCAAAATAGATTTTATAAACCCACTCCTTCTATTATTTATAAGTATACTACTTATATTTTAGCATTTATAAGTAATATTTCAATATATAGTTTTTTCCAATTTATATATTTTTTGTTAAATGAATATACGGAAATAGAATGTATAAGAGAAATATTAAATTTTTGTTACAATTTTATTACAGTTTTACAAATAGTAACTTTTTTTATAATTTTGAATATTATATTATAGTTTTTAAACATATATTATATTGAGGTGAAAATATATGAATAATAATATGGATATGGCAAAACTTATGAATATGTTATCTAAAATGGATAAAAAAGATTTGGAACAAGGCTTAAATAAAGTAAGCCAAATGTTAAAAAACAAAGATGCTGATAGCATTATTAATGAGATTAAGAAAAATAAATAAGATTTTGTAAGGAGGAATATTTATGAATAATAATGATATGAATGATTTAATGAATCAGATAAATCAAATGTTAAATAATAATAATAATATGTCTGATGATTTAAAAAATATTGTTAATAATCTAAAAAATTCCTCTGGTTCTAATAATGAAAATAATGTACATAATTCAAACAGCTCAGATGCTCCGGAGATTGATATTGAGATGATTATGAAGATGAAGCAAATTATGGATTCTATGAATTCTAATAAAGATGACCCCAGAGCAAACCTTCTACTTTCTTTAAAACCTTACCTAAAAAAAAGTAGACAAGATAAAGTAGAACAATATGTAAAACTTTTTAGTTTAGGAAAAGCCTTTGAATTATTTAATTCCCTAGGTGGTGAAAATAAAAATGATATATAATTTTCCATTTTATCCACAATATGGTGGTCGAATGTACTCCCGTTATCCACAAAGTAGATATATAAATGTTGATAATCCAGCTTCAAAGGCTCAAAGTTATGCTAATAATAAAAGTTTTAATAAAACATCATTAAATAACTATAATGTAAATAACAGAGAAAATAAGGAAAACAGAAAAATTTCTAATAATAAAAAAGATGATTTTAATAATAAAGATAGAAATTCCTCTTCTTCCGAAAATGTTTTATTTGAAATTTTTGGAATTAAATTACATTATGATGACATTTTACTTATATGTTTAATCTTCTTTTTATACAAAGAAGGAGTAAAAGATGAATCTTTATTTATATCTTTAATTTTATTACTATTATCATAATTGCATATTTCATATGCTAAAACAGGCATAAATAAAACTTCATTTTATTTATGCCTGTTTATTTTTATTCTACAATCAATTCATCTTTGTCATTTATATATGCTGATGTTTTTACTTTGTGTATTACTCCTTCTTCTTTTTCTAATTCTTTTACAATATTTGCTATTCTTATTTGTACAGCTTCTATATCTGCTGCCTCTATTATTGCATCTTTATTTCCTTTTGCTCCTGCATGTGCCAAACCTCTTAATGTACCTAAGATTACTATATTTTCACCAGCCACCACTTCTGCACCTGCATTTACGTCTCCAATAATAACGATGCTACCTTCAAATTCTATTTTTTGGCCAGATCTTAATGAACCTTTATGAAATTTAGTTTCAGATGTAGCTACTTCTTTATAAAATGTTTTTTTAATTCCATGTAGCCCTAAAACTTTAGGACTATCAAAATCTATTTGTACATTTATAAATTTCTTTATAACAGATTGTATTTCATCCATTTCTTTATTTTTTAATATTTTACCTGTTACTAATATCGGAGTTTTATCATCTTTATATAAATTCTTTAGTTCTAAGATTTTCTTTTTTAAATCTGAAACAATCTCCCTTTGTTCTGCATTTTCATCTATTTTTATCATTACTTGGTTTTTCTTAATACTGATATTTATACAACTATTCATACTAATCTTCCTTCCTAGATTTATAATCTCTAGCTTCAACCTATTTTATTCATTTTTGTTATCTAACACTTTCTACACTAGATTCTGCAGTTTTATCTTCAGTAACTTTTTCAGAATTCATTCCAAAATATTCTCTTATTATTTTTTTTGCTACATCTGCTGTATATCCTCCACTGCTTCCATTTTCTACTACCACTACTACTGCAATTTCTGGATTTTCATATGGAGCAAATCCTGCAAACCAAGCATGTGCTTGTCCTTTTACAGAAGTTTCGGCAGAACCAGTTTTTCCAGCTATATCTATATCTAAATCTGTAAAATAGCCATATGCTGTTCCACCAGGTTCACTTGTAACTCCTTTCATACCTTTTCTTATTGCTGCTAAATCCTTTTCATCTATTTTTAAATTTTCTGTAACTTCATTTTTAGTATTTAATTTTTCATTAACAAATTTATCTATTTCATCAGCTGAAACTTCACTTCCATCTGTTTTTACAATAGATTTTACTACACTTAAATCTATATTTTTTCCACCGTTTGCAATCATACTTATATATCTAGCCATTTGAACTGGAGTAAATTTGTTATAACTTTGTCCAATAGATGCTGAAAGTGTATCAGATAAATACCATTCTAAACCTTGGTCTGTAGCATTTTCTTTTTTTGCAACATTTCCTCTTCCTTCGCCCTCTAATTCTATACCTGTTCTCTTACCTAATCCATATTTACCTGCATATTCTGTAATTTTATCTATTCCAAGCCTGTATCCCATTTCATAAAAGAAATAGTTACAAGAATTTTTTAACGCTTGTGATACATTTAAATATCCATGTCCTGTACCATAACTATTATAGTACCAGCAAACAGGATGATGTCCATAAGGATATACTCCTCTATCGTTTATTCTTGTTGATGTAGTAATTTCTCCTTCTGCTAAAGCTGCAGTAGCAACAACCATTTTAAATGTTGAACCTGGTGGATATTCTCCTGTTATTGCTCTATTAATATATCTTCCTGTATCATCTTCTGTATATTCTTCTGAAAATCTAGCAGGATTATAATCTGGATAGCTTGCTAATGCTAAAATTTCTCCTGTATTTACATTTGTAACAACCACTGCTCCAGCTTTAGCTTCATGCTTATCTCCATATTTTCCAGCTGAAATATCTTTCAAATTTTGTTTTAAAGCATCTTCAGCAACTTTTTGTAAGTTTGCATCAATTGTTAAAATAACATCTGAACCAGAAACCGCTTCTTTAGATATATATTCGCTTGTTATTGCTCCATCTACTGTCATATCTACTTGTTTAACACCATCTGTACCTTTTAAATATTCTTCAAATACATATTGTATTCCAGATTTTCCAATAATGTCATCATTTCTATAAGTATCTTTTCTTGTTTCATATTCTTCTTCATTAATTTGTGCAACATATCCTAATAAATGTGCAGCCAAATTGCCAGAAGTGTATGAAACAATTGGTTCTGTAATAACATTCATTCCAGCCAAACTAGCATTTTGCTCTCTTATTTGTACAGCTGATGTATTGCTTATATCTTTGGCTATTACAACAGATTTTGTAGTACTATATCCATTTCTTGTTATTTCATATCTAACATCCATTATTTTTCTTGCTAATTCCAAATCCTCTGTAGATATATTATATTTTTCTTTTAAATGATAGAAAGCTTGCTCTGCAGAAAGATTTTCGTCCATTTCATACTCTTTCTTCCATTCTTTTTGTTGGTTTTCATCTTTGTATGTAAATTCAAAGGGATTTATTTTTATTGGCAAATTATCTACAAATTCATCTTTATTTGATTCTAAAATATTTATTAGTTTTTCTATTGATAGATTTAATTCATTATCATCTACTTTTGTACTATATATTTCTACACTATATCCTGTATCGGTAGTAACTAAATCTACTCCTGTTCTATCTTTTATACTTCCTCTAGCAGCTCTAACAACGGTTTCCCTAGTAAGCCTAGAGTTAGACGTTTCTCTATATTCTTCCCCATGAACTATTTGTAAATTAAAAAGTTGAATTAATAAAATAATTCCTATAATATATATTATAGTTGTTAGAATATTATATCTTAATCTATTACTAAACTCCTTAATCTTGCCCAACTTTTCACCACCTATTTTTAAAAATACCTAGTTAGTATATTTTTTGTTTTAAATATTTCTTCTAGCATATGACCTAATTTTTGTATTATTGGATATATTATAATTGTTATTAATAAATTGAAAATTATTTCAATAAATAAAATTTTTATAAAGCTTAATATTTCTAAATTTATTCCTAATGTTATAATATTAAAAGCATAACACCCTATCTCGTAAATAGCTGTACTTCCAGCAATCATAAGCATTATTGTTAATCTGCTTTCTTTTGAAAAATTTTTATCTAAGTATTCTGCTACTAACCCTATAATTCCTAGCATAATACCAGAAATTCCTATTTGTCTTCCAATAATGACATCAATATAAAATCCAAAAATTATTCCAAATATCATTCCTAACTTTTTTCCACTAAATAATCCTATAAATAATACAAGAATAACAAATAAATTTGGTTGAACTCCCATTATAGTAAACCAAGTGAAAAAGTTTGCTTGCAAAAAATATATTAACAAAAATGAAATTATTAATAATATTATAGCCAATAATTTTTTCAAACTTTATCCTCTCCTTATTTGTTATTTGTAATTACAAGAACTGTATTTAATTTTGTGAAGTTTACAGCTGTTTCTACTATTGCATATCTATCTGTAATATTGCTTGTATTTATTACTTGTTTTATTGTACCTATATGAATTCCTTTTGGATATATACCTCCTATTCCAGATGTTTCTACACTATCTCCTTCTAAAACTACTGCATCAGTAGGAATAAAAGTTGCTTTCAAAGTAGCTTTATCATCCAATGTTCCTTGTACTACAATAGTGTCATCTGTTGTACTTATTGTACTTGTTACTGCTGAAGCAGTATCTACAATTGTTTGCACATGTGCAGTATTAGATGTAACTGAAATTACATGTCCTACTAATCCACTATCTGCAATAACTGTCATATTTTCTTTAATTCCATCATCAGATCCTACATTAATAACAATTGTACTGCTATAATTACTAATATCTCTATTTATAACATCTGCAGGTAAAGTACTATAATCCTTATATTTATCTTTTAAATTTACATATTCTTTTAAAGTCTCATTTTCTGCTTTAATAATCTCTAACTCTCTTAATGATTGTTCTAATTCACTATTTCTTTGTTTTAACTCTTCATTTTCTTTTTTTAATGTATCCATATCTGCAAAAAATGCATCATTTCCAGATAATTTATTCTTTAAATATGTAAATCCATTTTGTATAGGCATAACAAAAACATTACATATATTCTGAATATATGACATTTGATTAGTATTACTATTGGTAAAAACCACTAGTAATACTAATATGATTACTGTAATTATTATCCCTACAATTCCCTTTCTTTTATTCCTATCCATTTAATCACATTCCTTTTTTATTACTTCCCTCTTCTAGAATTGATTAATACTGTTTTTAATCTTTCTAAATCTTCTAAAGTTTTTCCTGTTCCTTTTACTACACATTCTAATGGATCTTCTGCTATATATACTGGCATTTCGGTCCTAGATGCTATTAATTTATCTAAATTTTTTATAAGTGCTCCTCCTCCAGATAATACTATACCTTTTTCCATAATATCAGAAGAAAGTTCTGGTGGTGTTCTTTCTAAAGTTTGTTTAATTATCTCAACAATTTTTTCAATAGATTCACTAATAGCTTCTTCTACTTGTGTTGAATTAATTGTTTTTGTTTCAGGTAATCCAGTAGTTAAATCTCTTCCACTAATTTCCATACTTAATTCAGTAACTAATGGCATTGCACATCCTATTTCTTTTTTTACTTGCTCTGCAGTTGTATTTCCAATAGCTAAATTCATTTCTCTTTTAACAAAATTAACTATTTCTTCATCTAAATCATCTCCTGCAATTCTAATAGAATTGCTTACAACAACTCCCCCTAGCGATATTACAGCTACTTCTGTTGTACCTCCACCAATATCCACTATTATATTTCCACTTGGTTCTGCAATATCCAAACTAGCTCCTATAGCTGCAGCCATTGGCTCTTCCATTAAATATACTTCTTTTGCACCTGCTTGTAACACTGCTTCTTCTACGGCTCTTTCTTCAACTTCTGTTATTCCAGATGGTACTCCTACAACTACTCTAGGTTTTCCTGCATTATATCTTTGACAAATTTTATATATAATACTTTTTAAAAGCAATTGTGTAGCTGTAAAATCGGCTATTACCCCATCTTTCATTGGACGAATAGCCTTAATTTGAGCTGGAGTTCTACCAAGCATTTCTTTTGCTTCATGTCCAGTAGCAAGTATTTTTTGTGTTTTTTTATCTACCGCAACCACTGATGGTTCATTTAAAACAATCCCTTTTCCTCTTAATGTAACCAAAATATTAGCTGTTCCTAAATCTATTCCTATATCTTTTGAGCCTAATCCAAAAAATTTCATAAAAACCTCCACTTTAAATCTTTTAATTTTGCAATAATATATGAAAACTTCAAATTCCATTAATATATTTTTTTATTTTTATAAAAAATTATTCATTTTTTTACTAATTAAATAAAAAATACTATTATATCCTTTATCTCCAATTACAATATGATCCAATAGCTCTACTCCCATAATTTGAGCCGCTTTAACTAATCTATCAGTAAAATCAAAATCAGATTTGCTTGGTGTTGGATCTCCACTTGGATGATTATGGACTAAAATTATCTTTGGTGCTCCTAATTTTATGGCTTCTTGTAATACATCTTTTGGTTTTAGAATTGCTGAGTTTGTGCCTCCTGCACATATGTCTATAACCTTTATGATTACATTTTTAGAATTAAGAATTATAGCTTTTACTATTTCCTTATCTTCATATCTCATTTCATCAGTTAGTAACTTTGCTACATCTTTTGGTGAATTAATTTGTATTTGACTGGTATTTATAGGGGTAGAAATTCTTTTAGTTAATTCACAAATTGCTTTTAGTTGTATTGCTTTAACTTTTCCTATCCCCTTTATACTCATAAATTCTTCTATAGATATATTTTGCAAAAATCTTAAATTGTTTTCTCCGTTTTTATCTAGTTTTAATATTCTTTGTGCAATACTTACACTAGATTCGTCTTTAGTTCCACTTTTTATTATAATTGCTATTAATTCTGCATTTGATAACTTTGCTGCCCCATACATTTCTAATTTTTCATACGGTCTTTCAGATACAGGAAGTTCCTTCATTTTCATATAATCACATTTCCTTTCAAAAGCCCCCCTATATCTTTTTTATATACTATACTTTTCTATATATGAATATTGCAAGTATCATTCCTATAATGCTTGCTATATTTATTTTAAACATTAATCCAAATGTTAATGTAATTACTTGTAAATTTAATGTAATTGGATTTGATAATCCAAATTCTTGTCCATATGATAACCACCATAAGAAATCTACTTGTGATGCTAGTTCCCCTAGCAACCCTCCTACTACAATTCCACTTAATATAAATAAAATAAGTATCCATACATTTTTCTCTTTTGTTGCCATATTTATTATATCCTCCCATTTTTAATTAACTGCATTTTTATACCTATTTATTATATCTTGTCTATTAATTTTTTTCAATATTTATAGGAAAGTTTTTCTATTTATTTTTGTTTTATATTATGTTAAAATAAATTTATCTAAATCTCTTTTATTTTATTTATTTTTGTGTTATATTTATTGTTACGTTTTTATGAGATTTGAAATATAATAATATAACCGTTATCTATTGGAGGATTATTTGATGAAATTTGAAAAGCTAAATGAAAATAAAATTAAAATTACTGTATCAATGCATGATTTAGAAGAAAAGGATATAAATTTTCACGATTTTATGTCTAATTCATTGGAATCACAAGATTTGTTTTTAGATATGTTAGAAGAAGCAGAAGAAAAGATTGGCTTCCATACCAAAAATTGCAGAGTTAAAATAGAAGCTTTTGCAATGACTGAAGATGATTTTGTTCTAACAGTAACAAAAGTGTCTCCAGATGCAATTAAAAAGCATTTATATGTATCTCCTCGTAAAAAACCAATTGCCAAACGAAAAACCTCTATTAGAACGACCAATAATTTAATTTATAAATTTAATTGTTTTGATGATTACTGTAATTTTATTGAATACTTAGTAAAAAATAATCTTTTAGACGTTGTAAAAATAGCTGAAAAGGTATATGTATATTATTATAAAAATCAATATTATCTAGTATTAAATAATTTAAATGCTAAATATAAAAAGATTCCATTATTCTATACAATAATTACTGAATTTGGTTCATACATATTGAACCCAGATTTGTTTATTTGCAAATTAAATGAATCTGGTACATTATTTATTAAAAATAATGCTTTCAAAAAAAGTTTTTTACATTTTATGAGATAAGCTCTTTGCTTTTTTACATAAAGCTTATAAAAAAAACACTGATTTAAATCAGTGTTTTTTAATATACATAATTTTGTGGGTTATATGTTACTCCATTTTTTCTTACTTCAAAGTGTAAATGATTTCCTGTTGAATTTCCTGTTGACCCTACCTTTGCAACAACATCTCCTTGTTTAACTTTTTCACCTTTAGAAACTAGTAGTTGACTACAGTGTGCATAAACAGTACTAATTCCATTTCCATGTGAAATTATAACATAATATCCATATCCATCATTTGCATTTCCAGAATATGTTACTGTTCCAGAAGCAGCAGCTTTTATTGGAGTTCCATATGGAGCACCTATATCTATTCCTGCATGTGTATGGTCTCTAACACTATCATTACTTCCATATCTTGAAGTTATTATTCCTGAAACCGGATTAATAAAATTTATTCCTAAATTAATTCTAGCACTTGAAGACCCTGTTGTATAATTAGATGCAGATGGAGTAGAATATACTGTTTTAGAAACCACTATCTTTTTTTCATATAATTCTGAAACGCATTTTTCTATTGAAGTAAATTTCTTTAAATCTTTTCCATATTTTTCTACAATGCCTAAATCATCTTGATTAGCACTGTTTTTATCCTCTAATTTTTCTATAACTTTTTCTGCATCTTTAAATGTTGCTACATAAAATTTTTCTTTTTTCTCTTCTGTAATAGCATAATATTTATAATATGGTGTTCCATTTTCTGTAACTTTTGCATATATTTCATCATCATTAGTTGAAACATCTTTTTTTAGCAAACATAATTCATATGTAGGCATTGCATCAATTTGAATAAATGCTATATTTTTTTCTTCATTTTCATTTGTATATTCATTTATTCTTTCTTGTAAATCACTTTTATTAGAAGTATACCCTATTACTTCGCCATTTAAAATAACTTTATATGTAGGATTATAAAATAATACTACTAATCCTATTAATATTATGGCAGATAAAAACATTAAAACTATTAATTTTATTGATTTTCTTGTAGTTATAGCTACCTTCTTTAGAATATTTATATTAAACACTCCCGTCCTTTAATTTCATTTTTGTCATTTTATACTAAAAAAGAAATTTAAACAATTTTAAAAATAGTTTAAATTTCTTTTTTATTTTCTCTTTATATATAATCTCTTTATTTTTCTCTTATAATCTCTTTTTTTCTTTATTATTTTATTGTAATTCTGTCTTTACAGTTTGTATTTCCGTAACAGTTGCAGGTGCAGCAGGTTTATAATATCCTTTTGATTGTGCAGTTTTAAAAAGCTCATATTGGAAACTTTCATCATTATTTCTTATTTGTTGTAAAGTTTGTCTAAGTTGCATATTTTCTGTTTCTGATATAGCAGTTTGATATGAGCCAAGACTTGCTTTTACTCCTGCTAATATATCATTAACCATTGTTTTTTCATCCATAATTTTACCTCCCTTATTAATTATTTAAAAAAGACATTAATTTTTGTTTAGTATTTAAACTGTCTTGAGCAGCTTTAGTAAACATTTGCTTAATTTGTGGATCTACAGCTTGTGAAGCATAAGTATTTAATTTTTGATATGAAGTTTCATGAGATCCTATAAAATGTCTTAAATTTTGTAATTCTACTTGACTTAAATTTGGCATAACAATCCTTCCTTTCAATTTTATTTCATTTTTATTATGTACTACTTTTTTCATTTTATACAAAATGCAAAAGAAAAAATCTAAAATATTTGTATGTTATTTACATGTATTTATTGTAAAAACTCAAAAATATTTTAGATTTTTATTAATTTAATTTAAAATTTCTAAATTTGCAAATTTAGCCATTAATCTTTTGTTTCCTACTTTATCAAATGAGATATCTAATTTATAATCATCGCCTTCTTCTTCTATTTTATTAATAGTTCCTTCTCCAAATCTTTTATGATATATTCTCTGGCCTTCTTCATATTTTGATAAATCTATATTTTCTTTTTTATTTAAAGATTTTAAAAAGTTTTCTGCTGTTTTAAATTGAAAACCATTTTGAGAATTTTTAGCAGCTATAATAGGCTCTTTATTTATATTTGAATCTATTTTAAATGTTTTTAATTTTTGGCTTGTACCATATTCCCATTTATATGTATTATCTACAAATTCTTCATTTTTAATGTTATCTAATTCTTCATATCCATCTAATAAATCTGATGGGATTTCATCTATAAATCTGGAAATTAAATTATAACTTGTTGAACCAAATATAGTTCTTTTTTTAGCACATGTAAGGTATAAAAATTGCTTTGCCCTTGTAATACCAACATAAAATAAACGCCTTTCTTCTTCCAATTCTTTAGGTTCTCCTATAGACCTATTACCAGGGAAAATTCCTTCTTCCATACCTACTAAAAACACTACAGGAAATTCCAAACCTTTTGCACTATGCAATGTCATAAGTGTTACTTGGTCATCTGTTTCATTCATTTCATCTAAATCTGTACTTAGTGTGATTCCTTCTAGGAAGTCTCCTAAAGTATTTTCCGCCTCTTCTTCTTCAAACTCAATTGCAACTGTTAAAAACTCCTCCAAGTTTTGTATTCTAGTTTCCGCTTCTGTTGTATTTTCTAATTCTAAAGCTTTTATATATCCAGTTTTATCTAATGTTTCTTTAATTAACTCTGAAATACTTAAGGTATCTAACTTTCCTCTTAATTCTTCTATAACTTGTACAAATTCTTGTGAATTTGCTTTTACTCTATTTAGTCCATAATCTTCAGCATGTTTTATTATATCGAACATTGATAATCCTGTTTTGGCTGAAATTTCTTGTATATTATCTATACTTGTTTTTCCAATTCCTCTTTTTGGCTCATTTATAATTCTTTTTAATGATATATTATCAGAAAAATTATATATTAATCTTAAATAAGATATAATATCCTTAATTTCTTTTCTTTCGTAGAACTTTAATCCACCAACAATTTTATATGGTATTCCCTCTCTTCTTAAGATTTCCTCAATAGCTCTGGATTGAGAGTTCATTCTGTATAATACAACAAAATCTGAATATTTCATATATTCTTCTCGCCTTAATCTATTTATTTCTTCTACAATATATCTTCCTTCATCATATTCATCATCTGCTTTATGAATTATAGGTAATGAACCTTCTTCATTTTCAGTCCATAATTTCTTTTCATATTTGTTTTCATTGTGTTTTATTACTGCATTTGCAGCTTTTAATATATTTCCTGTACATCTGTAATTTTGCTCTAATTTTACTATTTTAGTTCCTGGAAAATCTTTTTCAAAATTAAGAATATTGGTAATATCTGCTCCTCTAAAACTATATATACCTTGATCATTATCTCCAACAACAGTTATATTTCCATATTTAGAAGCTAATATTGTAACTAAAGTAAATTGAGCTTTATTTGTATCTTGATATTCATCTACAAGAATATAATTAAATTTATTTGTGTAATAATCTAATGCATCTGGATTTTCTGTTAAAATTTTAATTGTATAATTTATTATATCATCAAAATCTATTGCATTATTTTCTTTTAAACGTTTTTGATATAATTCATATACTCTACCTATTACTTCTCTTCTATAATCTCCTGCATATTTAACTTGATATGCTTTAGGTTCTAACATATCATTTTTTCCATTGCTTATTTCTGATAAAATACTTCTATCTGTAAACATTTTATCATCTACATTTAATGCTTTCATACATTCTTTTATAAGAGTTTTCTGGTCTGAAGTATCAAATATTAGAAAAGAATGGTCAAATCCAAGTCTATCTATATATTTTCTAAGTATTCTAACACAAATTGAGTGAAATGTTCCAATCCACATTTCTTTTGCAACTTCACCTACAAGCTTTTCAACTCTTTCTTTCATCTCATTGGCAGCTTTATTGGTAAAAGTTATTGCTAAAATATTCCATGGTTTAACATTTTTCTCATTAATTAAATATGCAATTTTATGTGTTAATACTTTTGTCTTTCCACTTCCTGCACCTGCTATAACCAAACATGGCCCATCAGTTGCAAGCACTGCTTCTTTTTGTTTATCATTTAATCCTTCTATTAATTCTTGCATTGTTCCTCTCCTTTTTTCTTACTTATAATAGTATACACTAAAACAAACCAATGTTCAATAATTTCTTTTTAGAAATTTTCGACAATTGTAAAAAATATTCTCTTGTAACTAAGAACATTAAAAAGTATTATTATAAACTATTATTACTAAATCAAAACTAAATACTAACAATTAAACTGAGTTCAAAAGTAAAACACTTTTAAACTCAGTTTAATCTTAAGTAGATTATTTTTATTAATCTGGTACTAAGGTCATTTCATTAACTTTTTCTGGAGGTTCCGCAGCCCCATCCCTATCATACCATGAAAATGTTGCATCTACTTCAATTACTGTACCTGCTTTATATCCATCTCTTATTTGTATTGTATTAGTAGAATATGGTGGATTACCTGTTCCTCTAATAGTTCCATTATAGAAATTGTAATTTTTCGTAGAATATACTCCATATGTATCATGACTCTCTATTTCTAATGAACTTGGGTTATATGCTATTGATTTATTTCCTAGACTTAATGTTCCCACATTATATATTGCATAACATCTAGCCCCTCTTACATATCCACCTGTTATTGTAACTTTTCCTGTTGAACTATTATTATATATTCCATAACCATAACCCCAAATTGTTCCATCAGTCATATTAATTGTTCCATTACTTACATTATAAATTGCTGCACGTATTCCCCAACTACTACCATAAGTATACCAATTACAATGAATATATCCATCTTCACTTACATTAATAATACCAGATCCATTATTGTATATACCATATGCACCATAAACTCCTCCATCACTTACATTAATTGTAGCATCTTCATTTTTAATACCTATTGCCTCTCTTCCAATGTCATCTGCAACTTCTTCGTTATTTACAACATATCCTCCTGTTATGTTAATTTCTCCTGTTTCCACTTCTATTCCTGTTGTATTATATCTCATATTACCATTTGCAAAATCTAATGTTCCATTTCCTAAATATATTCCTGCATCTTCTGATATTATGTTATATGGGTCATCACTTGCAATTAGATTTATATTCAAATAAATATCTGATGCATTATTATAAATAGCATAATCTGTAGTAGTCATAAATAATTTTCCTGTTAAATTAAATTCTGCTGATGAATTATTGTTATACATTCCATAACTAGCAGTTATTTTTCCTCCTTGTACATTAATAGTAGAACTTGAAGTATTATATATTCCATATGTATTAGCAGTCATACTAACCTCATTTATTGTAAGTTTTCCGCTTCCTTCATTATATATTCCATATGTATTTCCGCTTATTGTTCCACCACCTAATATATTAACATTAGCTGTACCTTTATTATCAATTACTGCATAATTAGAATATGTATTACTTAATGCTGAATTTTCCTCACTTTCTACATACAATGTTCCACTATTTACAATAGTATGGTTTGAATTACCTTTTAGACTTCCTTCTCCTCTAATTCTAAATGTTACACCACTGTTTACATTTATTGGTCTACTTATTGTTGTTGTATAATTATTTAAATTTAATATTACATTTTTAGACATTGTAATATTTGATGAACTAGAATCTGTTACATTTTTTAGTACAACAATTACATCTCCAGATTCAGCATCTGTTGCTGCTTGTTGTAAAGTAGTATAACCTTTATTGTTTATAGCATAATTATATGAACTACTAATGTTTACTAGTGAAGTTACATAATTTGAATCACTACTATTATAGCTAGTAGATGGTGCATAATTTCCTCTTCTACATGTTGCTACACTATTATATGTTGTATTTGTTTCTCCTATTATAACTCCATTATTAAAATCAAATTTTTTTCTAGTTTCAATTCCATATACACCATATGTTGAACCAATAACTTTAGAGAGATTATTATTTACAGATTTAGAAGAATCTCCTACTACTAGTTCTGTATTAGCATCATATCTAATACCATAGCTATTTCCTTGAACAATACCACCATTTATATTTATAGTTGATGAAGTTGAATATATACCACAAGTATTTCCTTTTACTGTACCACCATTAATTTCTATAGTTGCTACATTTCCATTAATTCCGTTTTTATTTCCACTTATTGTTCCACCATTAACTTCTATAGATGAACTTCCACGTATGAATATTCCATTTTGCTGTCCTGTTATACTTCCATTATTTATTATAACTTTACCTGAATTTACATATATTCCATGTCCTTCATTTACAGTTATAATTTCTCCACCTGAAATATTTACTACTCCATTATTATAAATAACTGCTCTATCACTATTTGATGGATTAGCGGTATAATTTATTGTTCCACTTTTTATGTTTAAAGTGCCATTATTAGTAATATAATTAAAGTTGTAAGTACTATTATTCTTTAATGTACCATTTGCATTTCCTTCTATATTTACTGTTACTCCACTCGAAATTGTAATTTCACTAGATTTTGTTACTGTATAATCACTTAAATCTAATGTTATATTTTTATTTATAGTAACACTGCCAGAGTCTGTAATTGTTGCTAATAATTCTATTCTATTACCAGCGCTTGCTCCTGCAACTGCCGAACTCAAAGTATTATAATATTTAGAATTATTTACAACATAATATCCTTTTAGTTGCCATTTAGCATATAAAGTTATATTGTCTGTAAATGAATATTGTGTTCCATCTGTATAGTTTGTTCCTGTTCCACTAGAATTACTATTCCAACCTGTACGATCGTAATGTAATTTTGTAATACTAGATGATGATGATATAGTTATTTTTGCACCTACCTTTGTTCCATTATATGACATGTATGATGTTCCTACACTATCATTTATAGAACCTCCTCCACCATTTATATTATATTTTACTGAAACTTGTTTTGAATATGACATATAATATGAAGTATTTGAAGTAATAGCTCCTGGTGTTGTTGTACTAGCATTATATGCACTAGAAGTGCTCCAGCCTCTTTGGGTATATCCACTTATTGTTGGAGCTGTTGGGGTATTTGGTTTTCCTGCAACTAAAGTTCCTTTGTAGTCCATATATGCTGTTGCTGTTTGTTTTGTTGAAGTTGCTGCACTTCCACTGTAATAATTATATGTTGCTGTTACTGTTGTACTATATGATGCATAATAAGTTGTATTTGCAGAAATTGTTACATTTCCTCCTGAAGATACTAGGCTTCCAGCACTAGAACTAGTAGATGTACTCCAACCTCTTCCTGCCCATGTTAAACTATTCTTGCTTATAGATTGTATTGTAGGTAATTTAATACTTGCTGTTGTATTATTATTGTATAAATATCCTTGTATTTGTGAACTTTTAGCTGCATTAGTACTAGAATCAACATAATAACATGTAGCTTTTACTCCTTTTCTAAATATAGCATATAGTGTTAAACCACCTTTAGGCATTTTTAATGATGTTAAACCTGTAGTTGCATTTTTATTTGTATTCCAGCCCACAAATTCATAATTTGCTTTTACAGCTACTGGTGTTAAATCTACAGTAGCTCCTAAACCTAACTCTTGTGATGTTTTATTAGAGCTTGTACCTCCATTTGTTAAATAATCATATGTTACTGTATATTTTCTTACTTCTACTTTTGCTGTTCTCTCAGTTACTGTTCCATCATAATCTGTAAGTATTACTGTAACATTTGTTACTCCAACGGCTTGTGCTTCAACTATTCCTGTACTGTTTACTGTAGCTATAGATCTATCTGAACTTACATATTCTATAGTTTTTGGAGTTCCACTATATGTAATTTCTAATTGTTTTGTCTCTCCAATATCCAATTCTATATCTGTCGTTCTTAAGTTTACATTTGAAACATTTTCTACTACTCCACTAATTGTAACTGTTTTCGCAACTGAAATATTTCCAGCATTATCTTTTACATATATATACCAAGTACCATTACTGTCAGAACCTGGTATGTTTTTAGTAAATGTTGTACTAGCAAGGCTTTCCCAATTATATACTCCATATTCTTTAGAAAAACTAATACTATTTATTCCACTTTGTGTTTCAACAATATTTTTAACTGTTATTGTTCCACTATTTCCTACAGTTGTACTTCCTGTTACAGAGCCAATTGTTGGAGCCACCTTGTCTATATTACTAATTGTTGTACTTGCTGCTTCTCCCACATTTATTCCATCTGTTAATCTTGCATATATTGGTCCATTTTCTTCTACTATTATATTTCCATTATATTCATACCATGCTTTAGAATCTAAACTATATTCTAATTTA
>CAJFUM010000059.1 GCA_904420285.1 uncultured Clostridia bacterium
GACCACAATTCTATTTCAGAACAACAGACGTTACAGGTGTTATTGAATTAGCAGCTGGAACAGAAATGGTTATGCCAGGTGATAACATCGATATGACAGTTGAACTTATCACTCCAATAGCTATTGAAAAAGGACTAAGATTCGCTATCCGTGAAGGTGGTAGAACAGTAGGTTCAGGTGTTGTTTCAGAAGTTATTGAATAGAATATAATTATAGCAAGGGTTACAGAAATTGTAACTCTTGTTTTTTGTTTTAATAAATCTATTGAAACATATAAAAATAATGCCATTTTATTGACTTTTTTATAATTTGATTATATACTATAAACGTATTTTAGGAGGAATGGCAATGAGTTTAATAAAAAAAGCTTTATACATTATAGTAGTCGCAATAATATTTATATTTATTTTAATTACAGGAACAAAAGCAGAAACTTTAGAGATAACAACTGAAACATTAAACTTAAGAAAAGAACCATCTACTGAATCAGATATAGTAGCATTAATATCTATAGGAGAGGAATGTGAACTTATAGAAGAAGAAGGAAGTTGGTATAAAGTAAAATACAAAGATTATACAGGATATATTAGTAAAGAATATGCAAAATTAGTCTCAAATAATAATTCTACAAATACTGTAGAAACACAAAGTAATGATACAAATAACGAAACAAGTAATGAAACAAATACAGTAGAAAATAATGATGTAGAATCAACTAATAATACAATCGATGATTCAAAAAATAATACTAATACTGATACAGAAACTATCCAAGAAGAAAATACATATGGAAAAATATCAAAAAAGACGGATGTTAAGATTGTACCTCTTATTAATGGTAGTATAGTAGGAAATTTGCAAGCAAATACAGAAGTAAATATTATAACAAATCTTAATGGATGGTCATATATTAGTACAGATTCAATTGCAGGTTGGATAAGAACAGATGTAATTGGTACTCAAGATAATAAAGAAAATAATGATAATACTCAAACTGGAGCAGATGATAATAATTCAAATTTTACAGAAAAAACTATGTATACAAATGATTCTTATGTAAATATAAGAAAAGAACCTAATACAAGTTCTAATATAATTATGACTGTTGAACAGAATACAGAACTAAAAGTTATAGGTGAAGAAGAGGATTGGTATAAAGTTGAAACTAGTGAAGGAGAAGCATATGTTCTAAAAGAATTATTGTCTGACACTAAAAAAGCAGTTACAAATAGAGGTAATGTTAATAGAACAAATACAACTGAAGAGAAAACAGAAACAGAAAATACAATAGAAACTAAAGAAGAGAATAATAGTGTAAAAGGTACAGAAATAGTAAATTATGCTAAAAAATTTTTGGGAGTACCATATGTATATGGTGGAGCTAGTCCAGCAGGTTTTGACTGTTCTGGTTTTACAATGTATGTTTACAATCATTTTGGAATTTCAATGAAACATGGAGCACAAGCACAAGCTAAACTTGGAACTAAAATTTCAACAGATAAAAGTTCAAAAAATAGTTTAATAAATAATTTGGAAAAAGGAGATTTAGTATTTTTCTTAGATTATGAAACAATGGACGAAATTGGACACTGTGGAATTTATATAGGAGATGGTAATTTTATTCATGCTTCATCTGGTTCTGGATATTGTGTAAAAATTAATAGTTTACTACCAGGTGAATATTATAACACTAGATATTGTGGTGCAAGAAGAATCATCTAATATATATAACGGGGGCAAATAAGAAAGGAATGTAGAAAATAAAGAGACCAGTATGTGTTGCCGCTATTATGTATATTATTGGAATAATAATAGGGCTATACTTTAAAATAAGTGTAGCCTTTTTCATAATTGTAAGTTTCATTATTATACTTATTTTATTTCTATTTGTTAAGAAGTTAAAGTATATGATAATTATTATTTTTCTAGTAGGTGGGTATATATATACAAACATTCTAGAAACGAATTATGAGGAAAAATATCAAGAAATATATACAAAAGCTAAAATAAGAGGGATAATTCTTACAAATGTTGAAGAAAAAGATTATAAATATGTTACTACAATAAAAGTAAAATATATTAATAATGTGGAATATAAAAATATAAAATTAAGATTAGAAATAAAAAAATCTAAAGAATTAAAAGAATATCCGAATATAGGAGATGAAATTGAATTCTTAGGAGAAATAAAAAAAGGAAATATAGCTAGAAATTATAAAGGATTTGATTACAAAGAATATCTAAAAACTAAAGGATTATATGGAGTAGTAACTGTAGATAATATAGAAATAAAAACTAAAGGTAACAGTAATAAAAATTATTTATACATTATACAAAATAATATAAAATCAAATATGAAAAAAATATTGAATGAAAAAGAAGCTGGTTTATGTATAGGAATTTTAATAGGAGATAGGGAAAATATATCAGAAGATACAGAGGATAATTTTAAAAAGAGTAATTTAACACATATGTTAGCAGTATCTGGTTCACATATAACATATATTATTACAGCATTTTCGAATACTATTGGAAAAAAACAAAAAAAATTAAGTAAAATAATAACTATTATTTTTTTACTGTTTTTTATGGCATTAACAGGGTTTACAGCATCTGTAATGAGAGCAAGCATAATGGGAATAATATTATTAATAGGCAGTTTAATATATAGAAAACCAGATACTATAAATAACCTAGGAATCTCATCTTTAATTATACTTATTATTAATCCATATTTTATAAAAGATATAGGTTTCTTGTTATCATATGCTGGAACTATAGGAATAATATTTTTGGGAGATTTAATTATAAATATAATTTCTAAAATACCAGAACATTTGAAAAATAATAATACATCAATCCAAACAGAAAGTAATAAAGAATCAATATTAAAAAAGATAGTTTATAAGCTAATTAAATATTTAATAAATTCATTTAGTATTACTATAGCAGCAAATATAATGATTATTCCAATAATGGCATATTCTTTTAGTACAATTTCATTAACTTTTTGGATATCAAATATATTAGCTGCACCAATTATGGAAATTGTAACAATATTTGGTTTTATTGTTTATTTTGTATCTCTAATATTTAGTTCATTAGCAGAATTTTTAGGAATATTTTTAAATTTCTTTTTATATCTAATGTTGAAAATAGCAGAATTTTCTTCTAATATACCAGGTAGCTTAATATATATAAAAACACCTTATCTAATAGAATGCATTTTTTATTATTTGTTTATAGCATATATTTTTAATTTATGGGAATTAAAGAATAAGTTAAAAAATATAATATTTGCAAAAAAAATAATGCTTATGATAATTGTGTTTGTATTAATTTTTAAATTATTAATAAGTATAATACCTTTAAATTTAAAAATATATTTTGTTGATGTAGGACAAGGAGATTGTACACTAATAAAAACACCACAAAATAAGATTATACTAGTTGATGGAGGAGGAAGTGAATTTGGAAATTTTGATGTGGGGGAACAAATTCTTCTACCATATTTATTGGATAGAAAAATAACTAAAATAGATTATATAATGATTTCTCATTTTGATAGTGATCATGTAAAAGGAATATTAACAATAATAAAAAAATTAAATGTGAAAAATATTATAATATCAAAACAAGGGGAAAACTCAAATAATTATAAAGAATTTTTAGAAATTATAAAAGATAAGAATATTAATATTATGCAAGTAAAAAAAGGAGATAATATTAAAATTGACAAATATACATATTTTGAAATTTTATTCCCAGAAAATAATTTAATAAAAGAAAATATTCTAAATAACAATTCTATAGTAGCAAAGTTACATTGTAAATATATCTCAATGTTATTTACTGGGGATATAGAAGAAATTGCAGAAACAAGGCTATATGAGTTATATAAGAATAGCAATGCTTTAGAATCTACTATTTTAAAAGTTGCTCATCATGGATCAAAAACATCTAGTATTAGTAAATTTTTAGATTTAGTGAAACCTAAAATTGTATTTATAGGAGTTGGAGAAAATAATAAATTTGGTCATCCAAATACAGGGGTAATACAAAGATTATACAAATATACGAAGAAAATATATAGAACAGATTTAAATGGAGAAATTGAATTAAATGTAAATGATAAAACAATAAGTATAAATTGTAAAATAAATTGATAAAAAATGTATAAAATTACAAAAAAATACCATACTAATATAAAACCTAAGAATAGTAGGAGGTTTATATTTATGGATAAAAAGTGGATAATTTGTATAATAATAACTGTTATATTGGGATTAGTTTTAGGTATAGGATTAGCAATTTTCTTTTCTAATAACAACAAAACAGAAAATATGGATATAATTAGTGAAAAAGAATTAGCTGAACAAGAGACCAATATAATAGCAAATATAGAAATTGAAAATACAGTAGAAACAGTAAATCAGCAGAATAATGTTTCTCCAAATGCAATAATAATAGAAAAAGTGTATTATGAGGGTTGCGACCATCTAATTAGAACAAGTAAAGATGTGCCAGAAGATTTGGTAAATAAATCAGAAGATGAAGTTAAAGAAAAATTAAAAGATTGGAAATTAGAAGAATATTCACCAACACAAATAGTATTGTATAAAACACAACCCGGAAATTGTGGTGAACACTATTTTGTACAAGAACATAATGGAGTTATTGGAATATATACTACAGATCAATATGGTGTTAAAAGCCTAAAAGAAGATACAGAAATAGCAACCCAGTATTTGCCAGAAGAAGATGTAAATAGATTAAAAGCTGGAATAGAAATTATAGGTTATACTAATTTGGTAGAATTTTTAGAAGATTATGAGTAAATGTAATTAAAAGTAGCTGTTCATATTTGAAAAACAAAATGAACAGCTACTTTTATAATATTCAATTATTTAAATTTTTAGATTTTCTTTCTTTAAATAACCTTGTTGATAGAATTGTTTAAAATACATGATTAAAGAGAAAACAGTTGTAATAATTGCTAAATAATAAATATAATCATCTAAATACATATAATTTTCAAAGCCAAACAATGGAGATGAAGAGTTATTTGTAGTATTCCAATATTCTATAAACAATGAGAAAACTATCGCTATATAAAATAATACTGTAGCTAATTTCCCATACCATCTGCTAGATACAACCAATTTTTTTCCATATAAAAATGATGCACCTGCTACCATTGTTAATTCTTTTATAAAAACTATTATAAGGATCCATAAAGGAATAATTCCTTTAAATGTAAGTGATGCAAGTACTGCTATTTGGGTAGATTTATCAGCAAGAGGATCTACTAATTTGCCAAAATTAGTTATAAAATTAAATTTTCTAGCAATACAACCATCTAAAATATCTGTTAATCCAGATATAGTTAAAACTATAAATCCTGCAATATATTGCCCTGTAAGTATATAATATACTATAAAAGGAATTAAAATAAATCTTACGATTGTTAATGCATTTGGTATATTTTTTAACATATATATTACTCCTTATAAATATTTGCACTTATCTATAATTTATAGATAAATAAAATTCTTATTTTTACAAAACTATTTATTCTTAACTTCAAAATTTAATTCATTATTATTAACTGAAATTACTATACAATCCCCATTTGTAAGTTCACCTTTTAAAATCATATCAGATAACTCATCTTCAATATATCTTTGAATAGCTCTTCTTAATGGCCTTGCACCATATTTAGAATCGGTACCTTTTTCTAATAGATAGTGTTTAGCATCATTCGTTATTTCAAATTGTATATCTTTATCAGATAATGATTTTTCAGTATCTGCAAGCATTAAATCAACAATTTGTAATAATTCATCTGAAGTTAATTGATTAAATACCACAATTTCATCCACTCTATTTAAAAATTCAGGTCTAAAAGTATCTTTTAATGCATTCATAATAGCATTATTATTAAATTGTCCTCCACCAAAACCAATTGAATTAGTATTTAAATTAGAACCTGCATTAGATGTCATTATAATTATAGTATTTTCAAAACTTACAGTATTTCCTTGTGAATCAGTAAGTCGACCATCATCAAGTACTTGTAATAAAATATTAAATACATCTGGATGAGCTTTTTCTATTTCATCTAATAATATAATAGAATAAGGATTTCTTTTAACTTTTTCAGTTAATTGCCCAGCATCATCATATCCAACATAACCTGGAGGTGATCCTATAAGTTTTGAGGTTGAATGACTTTCCATATATTCAGACATATCTATTCTGATTATTGAATCTTCACTACCAAACATTTCATATGCTAAAGATTTAGCAAGCTCAGTTTTACCAACACCAGTAGGACCTACAAATATAAATGAAGGAGGTCTTCTAGTACTTTTTAATCCTGCACGATTTCTTCTAATAGCACGAGATACAGCCTCAACAGCTTCATTTTGCCCTATAATTCTTTTATGAAGATTGTTCTCTAAATTTAATAATTTTTGAGTTTCTGCCTCGGTAATTTTTTTAACTGGAATTTTAGTCCAACTCTCTATAACTTCAGCAATATCTTGTATAGTTAAATTCTTAAGTTCTAACTTTTGAGATAATTCATCAATTTTTTCTGTTAAAGCACATTCTTTAGTTTTTAATTCAGCAGCTTTTTTATAATCTTCTGTTGAATCAGCTTGTGCGGCTTCTTCTTTTTCTTCTTGCACTTTTGAAAGTTCAATTTTTAACAATTCTAATTCATAAAGTTCTCTATTATCTAAATTGATTCTAGAACAAGCTTCATCTAAAATATCAATAGCTTTATCAGGTAAAAATCTATCATGAATATATTTTTCAGACATTATAACAGTCTGTCTAATAACATCAGTTGAAATTTTAACTTTATGATATTCCTCATAATACTTTTTAATTCCATCTAATATACCAATTGTATCTTCAACAGATGGTTCAGAAATAACAACTGGTTGAAATCTTCTTTCTAAAGCAGTATCTTTTTCAATATATTTACGATATTCTTTTAAAGTAGTTGTACCAACTAATTGAATCTCTCCATTAGCAAGAGAAGGTTTTAATATATTTGCAGCATTCATCGAATGTTCTGCATCACCTGCACCTATTATATTATGAATTTCATCAATTACTAATATAATATTACCTAAAGATTTACATTCATCTATAATAGATTTCATTCTAGCTTCAAATTGTCCCCTAAATTGTGTACCAGCAATAACAGCAGTCATATCTAAAAGATATACTTCTTTATTTAATAATTTAGCAGGTACCTTTCTATTTGCAATTCTAATAGCTAGACCTTGTGCTATAGCTGTTTTTCCAACACCAGGTTCACCAATTAAGCAAGGATTATTTTTAGAACGTCTATTTAGAATTTGAATTATTCTTTGAATTTCCTTATCTCTACCAATTACTTCATCTAATTGATTATTTTTAGCTTTTTGAGTTAAGTTTGTACCAAATGTATCTAAAGCTTTTTTCTTTTTATTATTCTTTTTATCTACTTTTACTTTTTTCTTATTATTTCCATTAGTTTCATTATCATTATTTGGAGAATTAAATATATTTGAAAAAATAGAACCTAATGGAATAGCTCCAAATTGAGTCATATTAGGATCATCAGAACTATATGAATTATCCATATCTTCTGGAACATCAGAAAAATTAATATTATCAGACATATCTTTAAACATTGATTCAAATTGCTCTGTCATATTATTTAAATCTTCTTCTGATAAATTAGCTTGCTTCATTAAACTATCTATTGGATTGATACCTCTTTTTTTGGCACAATCATAACAATATCCTTCTAAACTATTTTTTCCATTTTCATCTTTTTTATTAATAAAAACAACTGCATTATTTTTTTTACAGTCTGAACATAACATATTTATACTCCTTTATTTGCATTTTAATACATAATATATGATACTCTAAAATATGCAGAAAGTCAATAAACTTTACGTGAAAATCATGTGAATAGTTGTAGGATGAAAAACAATATTTTATTTAATAGCCATAAAGCTAATTACATATATATAATTGAAATTTCTTTACTTATGTTGTATACTATAGAAGAAAAAAATAATAAAAAGGTGAAAAAATGAAAAATCCAAAAATTATTTATGTATTAATTAGTTTATTTTGTATTTTCGCAATTATTGCTGGAATTTATGCACAATTTATAGATGCGGATTATGGTGGAATAAATGTTTCAAAAGAGGAAGAATTTAATACAATTCAAAATAAAAGCAATGAAGAAATTGAAGCACAATTTAATAATCTGTTTACAAATACTTTAAATCTTGGAAATTATGATACTACTGGAATTCAGAAGATAAATCAAGAAGAAAATATTGTTTATTCAATATATGACAAAACAGAACAAACAGAGAATTATGAAATAAATATTCATATACCAGTTATTAATATAAATAGTGAATTATCTAATTCACTTAATCAAATTACACAAGCTAATTTTGTAAATAAAGCTAATGAAATAATGACTAGAGAAAATAGTTTGACTAAAACTATATACAGTATAGATTATACTGCATATGTAAACAATGATATTTTATCTCTAGTAATTAAATCTACACTAAAAGAAGGGGATTCCCCTCAAAGGGTTATTATAATAACATATAATTACAATTTAAATACAGATACACAAGCTTCATTAATAGATTTAATAACTATAAAAGAATTAAATAGAGATGAAGTTAATACAAAAATAAAACAAGTTTGTTCTGAAGCAAATGAAGAAGCTATTGCATTACAAAATATGGGATATAATTCAATATTTGTTAGAGACATGGAAAGTGAAATCTATAATGTCGATAATGCTAGTGCATATTTTTTAGGACCTAATAAAGAATTATACATAATTTATGCATATGGAAATAATGAATTTACTTCAGAAATGGATGTAATATTATTTGAATAGAGGATAAAAATGGCAAAAAATATACTAATAACAGAAAAACCTTCAGTAGCAATGGAATTTGCAAAAGTACTGAAAATAAATGGAATTAGAAAAGATGGATATTTAGAATCAGAAAATTGGATAGTAACCTGGTGTGTTGGACACTTGGTTACTATGTCATATCCAGAAGTATATGATGAAAAATTAAAATTTTGGAGATTGGATACACTTCCTTTTATGCCAAAAAAATATAAATATGAAGTTATTCCTAATGTAAAAAAACAATTTGAAATTATTAAAAGTCTATTACAAAGAGAAGAAATAACAGATGTATATGTTGCAACCGATTCAGGGCGTGAAGGAGAATATATATTTAGATTAGTTGAAGAAAAAATAGGAATAAAAAAACCAAATAGAAAAAGAGTATGGATAGATTCTCAAACAGAAGAAGAAATAAAAAGAGGAATAAATGAAGCAAAAGATTTATCAGAATATGATAGTTTATCTAATTCAGCATATCTAAGAGCAAAAGAAGATTATTTAATAGGAATTAATTTTTCTAGATTGTTATCTATTATATATGGTAAAAGAGTAGCAAAAGAATTAAATGAAGAAAGAATTTCTATTTCTGTTGGTAGAGTTATGACATGTGTATTGGGAATGGTTGTACAAAGAGAAAGAGAGATAAAAAATTTTGTAAAAGTGCCATATTATAAAATTATTGGAGAATTTGGAAAACAAGATGAAACATTTAAAGCCGAATGGAAAGTAAATGATAAATCGAAAATGTTTGAATCTCCAAAATTATACAATGAATCTGGATTCAAAAAAGAAAAAGATGCAAGAGAATTTATTTTATCTTTACAGGGAAAAGAAGCAATTGTATCAGAAGTTAAAAAAAGTAAAACAAAAGAAAATCCACCACTTCTATTTAATTTGGCAGAAATGCAAAATGAATGTACAAAAAGATTTAGAATAAAACCAGATGAAACATTAGAAATAATACAAAATTTATATGAAAAAAATTAGTAACATATCCTAGAACAGATGCAAGAGTATTATCTACTGCAATTGCAAAAGTAATATCAAAAAATTTAAATGGAATAGCTAAAGGATATAAAGATGAAGAAATACAAGGATATATAAAACAAATGAATAATGAAAAATATAAAACAGATTTAACAAAAACAAAATATGTAAATGATAGTAAAATAACAGATCATTATGCAATTATTCCAACAGGACAAGGATATGAGAATTTTGATAAATTACCTATTTTGCATAAGCAAGTATATAAAGTAATAACTAAAAGATTTTTAAGCATTTTTTATCCACCAGCAGAATTTAATAAAATTTCTGTTAAAGTAAATGTAGAAAATGAAGAATTTAATGCAAGTGGAAAAGTATGTATAAAGCAAGGCTACTTGGAAGTTTTAAAAGAAAGAAAAAATGCGAATGAAAGCTTAGATAAAGTAGGAAGCGGACAAAATGTGGATAATACGAATGAAAAAACAGGTGAAAATGCAGATAATAAAAATGAAAAACAAGAAAAGAATATTGAAAATAGTAGTTTAGATATTCTTAATTCTTTAAAAAAAGGACAAAATATAGATATAATTAATTATGAAATAAAAACTTCAGAAACAACACCACCTGCAAGATATAATTCTGGTTCAATAATCTTGGCAATGGAGAATGCAGGAAAATTAATTGAAGATGAAGAACTAAGAGAACAAATAAAAGGTGCCGGAATTGGTACAAGTGCTACAAGGGGAGAAATAATAAAAAAGTTAGAAAGAATAGGATATATTGCAATAAATACAAAAACGCAAATAATTACACCAACTAATAAAGGTGAAGTAATATATGATGTAGTTAATAATTCAATGCCAGATATGTTAAACCCAAAGCTTACTGCTAGCTGGGAAAAAGGTCTAGACATGGTAGCAAAAAAAGAAATTGAGCCAGATGAATTTATGGGAAAACTGGAAAATTACATAAATAGTAAAGTAAATAAACTAGTAGTTAAGTGGTAAGAAATTGTGAGACATAAATATTATTTATAATTGAAAAGCTATTATTATACAAAAGAATAATGAGGTAATCTAAAATGGAAAGTTTATTTGATGTAGATAAATTTAATATAATAGAAGATGAAGGAAACTATTACTTTTTTCGTGCTTTAAATATGGCAGATAATCAAGATTTAGAAGCAGGAACAATATTAGATAATAGAGGTAGTATTGAAAGAATAAGAACAGATAGAGAAAGATATGAAGAAAATGCCGAAAATGAAGCATCAAAATATAGCAAAGATGCTGAAATAAGTTTAGAACAAGTTTATGACCATATAAAGATGCATTATAGAAAAGATACAAACTGTATTTCACTTTCGAGCAATGGAAACGTGTCTATTTCCTATGGAAGAGGATTTTACAAAGATAGATATGTGATGGTAAAAGTTCCAAAAAGCGAATTAGGA
>CAJFUM010000060.1 GCA_904420285.1 uncultured Clostridia bacterium
ATTGAATGTCTAGAGGTTGATGATAACAATAATTATGCAAAATTTGTATGTGAACCATTAGAAAGAGGATATGGTGTTACAATAGGAAATTCACTAAGACGTATTTTACTTTCATCTTTAACAGGATGTGCAATAACAAGTGTTAAAATAGATGGAGTATTACATGAATTTTCTAGCATACCAAATGTTGTAGAAGACGTACCAGAAATTATAGTAAACTTAAAAAATGTTAGACTAAAATTTTCTGAAAACGAAGAAAAAGTTATGAGAATTAACTTTAAAGGAGAGGGTGAAGTTACTGCAGCAGATATCGTTACAGATGGAACTGTAGAAGTATTGAATCCAGACTTACATATAGCAACTGTAGCTGAAGGTGGACAGTTGATTATGGAATTGACAGCAGATATGGGAAGAGGATATACACCTTCTGAAAAAAACAAAAAACCAAACCAAGACATATCTGTGCTTCCAATAGATTCAATTTATACACCAGTAAAAAAAGTAAATTATTCTGTTGAAAACACTAGAGTTGGACAAAGAGTTGATTATGATAAATTAACAATAGAAGTTTGGACAGATGGAAGTTTAAAACCATATGAGGCATTAAGCCTTGCAGCAAAAGTAATGACTGGACATTTGGAATTATTTATAGATTTATCAGAAACAGCAAAACATACTCAAATAATGATAGAAAAAGAAGAAAATAAAAAAGAAAGAGTTCTAGAAATGTCTATAGAAGATTTAGAATTATCAGTTAGATCATTCAATTGCTTAAAAAGAGCAGGAATTTCTACTGTTGAAGATTTAACTAATAAATCTGAATCAGATATGATGAAAGTTAGAAATCTAGGTAAAAAATCATTAGATGAAGTAACTAATAAATTACATGCTTTAGGCTTAGATTTTAGAAAAGATGAAGAATAATAACATATTTAAATATTTTTCAAATACAAATAAGAGAGTAGTTTTGGAAAGAGGAGGGAAATAAAAGTGGCAACTAATAGAAAATTAGGTAAAACAACAGATATTAGATTAGCAATGTTAAAAACACAAGTTACTGATTTAATATTCCACGGAAAAATAGAAACAACAGAAGCTAGAGCTAAAGAAGTAAAAGCAATAGCTGATAGTTTAATTTCTCTTGCTATAAAAGAAAAAGATAATTTTGAAATGGTAGATGTAAAAGTTTCAAAAGCAAAACTTGATAGCAAAGGAAATAAAGTTACAGAACTTGTAAAAAGCAAAAATGGTAAAGAATATCTAAAAGTAGTTAAAGAACAAACTACAGAAAAAAGACAAAAAGATATGCCTACTAGATTAAATGCAAGAAGAAAAATGATGAAAACATTAAATAAAGTTAAAGACTCAGAAGGAAAAAATGTGGATTTAATAGCAAAATTATTTAATGAGATTGCTCCTAAATATGAAGGAAGAGTTGGTGGATATACACGTATATTAAAACTTGGACAAAGAAGAGGAGATGCAGCTGAAGTTGTTATCTTACAACTAGTTTAAATTAAAACAAAAAATGACGTTATGAATTTCATACCGTCGTTTTTTTATGTACAATACTTAATATATCTTTTGCACTAAAATAAATATAAATCATAAAATATATAATAAAGCTTATATTAAACTTAGTGTATTAATTCTAATAATATAAAAATATTTTAAAATACAGAAATACTTTTATTTACAAAAGTATTTAGGAGGTTATAATGTTGAATTTTATATTGAATCGGGATATTTTGGGTTTTAGCCTTATATGGATTATTTGAGATAATTAAGAACATTATATATATTTGTACATATACTAATTTAAAATCAGATGGAATATATATAATTATTGCAACAAAAAACCAAGCAAATAAAATAGAAGGTTTTCTAAGAACAATATTATTTAGAATAATGTATGGAAAAGAAGAATGTGTAAAAGATGTTATAGTAACTGATTTAAATTCTACAGATGATACAATGAAAATATTAACCAAATTAAGTAAAGAATATAATTATATAAAGGTTACAAATTGGAAAGAGTGCAAAGAAGTAATAGATAGTATTAAAGAAGCTAGTTAGTTTAAAAGTAACAATTAACCATAATATGTAAACAAATATTGACTTTTACATTAAAAATATGTTAATATATATAACATAATGCGAAGAAAAAGAGGAGTAAGTTATATCTTTCTATAAAGAAGAATAGAAAAATAAAAATATATATTGTAATTAAGGTGGTACCGTAAGTAAAAAGCTTGCCCTTATAATTTAGGGGTGAGCTTTATTTTAATATGAAAGGAGGAATAATCCATAATATATGTGGATTATGAAAATTATGACAAATAATTTAAATGATAAATATAACCCAAAAGAATTTGAAGATGAAATATATAAATCTTGGGAAGAAAATGGATACTTTAAACCCAATATGGATAAATCTAAAGAAAGTTACTGTATTATGATGCCACCACCTAATGTTACTGGTAAATTACACATGGGACATGCTTTAGATGATACTATACAAGATATTTTAATAAGATTTAAAAGAATGCAAGGGTATAATACTTTGTGGCTTCCTGGTTCTGATCATGCAGCAATATCTACAGAAATGAAAGTTGTAGAAAAATTAAAAAATGAAGGTAAAACAAAATATGATTTGGGAAGAGAAAAATTCTTAGAAGAAGCATGGGCATGGACAGAGTTATATGGTGGTACAATACAAAATCAACAAAAAAAATTAGGATGTTCATGTGATTGGAGTAGAAGAAGATTTACTTTAGATGAAGGAATGTCTAATGCTGTATTAGAACAATTTGTTGATTTATACAATAAAGGTCTTATTTACAAAGGAACAAGAATGATAAATTATTGTCCAAGTTGTAAAACTTCTATTTCAGATGCAGAAGTTGAATATAAAGAAGAAGAAACATGTTTATGGTATATAAGATACCAAATAGCTGGAGAAGAAAATAGATATATTACAATAGCAACTACAAGACCAGAAACAATGTTAGGGGATACAGCTGTTGCTGTTAGTCCTATTGATGAAAGGTATAAAGATTTAGTAGGTAAAAAATGTATTTTGCCAATAATGAATAAAGAAATTCCAATAATTGCTGATGAATTTGTAGAAAAAGAATTTGGAACAGGTTGTGTTAAAATAACTCCAGCACACGATATGAATGATTATCAGTCAGGATTAAGACATAACTTAGAAATAATTTCTGTTTTCGATGAAAATAATCGAATGGGAAATTTAGTAGAAAAATATGCAGGAATGGAACTATTAGAGGCAAGAAAAGCCATTGTAGAAGATTTGAAAAAAATTGGAGCATTGGTAAAAGAAGAAAAATATGTTCACAATGTTGGAAAATGTGAAAGATGTAAAAGTACAGTAGAACCTAAAATATCAGAGCAATGGTTTGTTTCAATGCAAGACTTGGCTAAAAAAGCTGCAGATGCTGTAAGAAATAATGAAGCAAGATTTATACCAAAAAAATATGAAAAACAATATTTTAATTGGTTAGATAATATACAAGATTGGTGTATTTCTAGACAATTATGGTGGGGACATAGAATTCCAGCATATTATTGTGAAAATTGCTCACACATAAATGTTTCAAAAAATCCTCCAACTAAATGTGAAAAATGTGGCTCTACTAACCTAAAGCAAGATGAAGACACTTTAGATACATGGTTTAGTTCTGCATTATGGCCATTTTCTACGTTGGGTTGGCCAGATACAAATTCAGAAGATTATAAAACATTCTATCCAACAAGTGTGTTAGTAACAGGTTTTGATATAATAACATTCTGGGTATCTAGGATGATGTCACAAGCATTAGAGCTTACAGGAAAAGTACCTTTTAAAGATATATTAATCCATGGAATGGTGAGAGATAGCCAAGGAAGAAAGATGTCTAAAACACTAGGAAATGGAATAGATCCAATAGAAATAATAGACAAATATGGAGCAGATGCTCTAAGATTTGCAGTTATTTCAGGTACTACCATGGGAAATGATATAAGATATATGCCAGAAAAATTAGAGCAAGCATCAAATTTTGCAAATAAAATATGGAATGCAGCTAAATTTATAATTATGAATACACCATCAAAAGAAGAAGTAATAAACTATCATGAAAACATATATAACAAAGAATGTTTGTGTATTGAAGATAAATGGATAATAAATAAATTATACAAATTAGTTGCAGATGTAACTAGAAATTTAGAAAATTATGACTTAGGAGTAGCATTAGATAAAATTTATAGCTTTATTTGGAATGAATTTTGTGATTGGTATATAGAAATGGTTAAAACTAGAATTTACAGTGATGATAAAAATACCAAATTATTAGTATCTGATATTTTAAATTATGTATTTGAAGTATCTTTGAAATTGCTACATCCATTTATGCCATTTGTAACTACAAAAATATATAATGAATTAGTTAAATATGATGAAAAAGAATTAATTGTTTCTGAATGGCCTAAAAGCTTAACAGAATTTGAATTTGATAATGAAGAATTAGCTGTAGAAAAAATTAAAGAAATTATTATTGGAATAAGAAATCTTAGAAATACAAAAAATATACATCCTAGCAAAAAATCAGAATTAATTATATTAACATCAAAATATAAAACATATTTTGAAAAAGCAAAAGAAATATTATTAAAATTAGGATTTGCAGATAGAATAACAATAGAAGAAAAAAATGATTTATCAGAAGAAGATAATAAAAAAATAGATAATGCAATGTCTATAATATTAAGTGATATTGAAGTATATATTCCGCTAGAAGGGCTAATAGACTTAGAAGAAGAAAAAAATAGACTAAAAACAGAAATTACTAGATTAGAGTCTGAAGTGGCAAGAGGAGAAAAGATGTTATCAAATCCAGGATTTGTAAATAAAGCACCTAAAGAAAAAGTAGACGAAGAAAAAGAAAAACTAGCAAAATATAAAGAAATGCTAGAAGCGGCAAAAGTTAGATTTAGTAAATTATAAGAAAGGCATTTCAGACAATAAAAAACTAAAAGCTTTAAAAATTGTAAAATTTTTAAAGCTTTTTATATTTTATAAATATTTTTTTAATTTCTCTATAGTATTTTCTTGGAATTGTATAAAATCATCTAAAATTTTTTGTGTAGTAGAATTAGCATCTGGGTTTTGATTTTTTAATTTAACCCCTTCTATAATTCCCATATTTGTACCTTTTATAAGCATTTCTGCAATATGAGAATTACTTTTATCATTTATTGTACTCATCTGAATATCCATATATCCCATAACCTTTTGCATTGGTGGAAGTTCAGAAGGTAAATCATTAAAATTTTGTAATTCTGTATTTACTCTATTTAGTATATCATTATATTGGTTATATTGATATATTAAATCATCTTTAAAATTTTGATCCCCAACTTTTTCAGATATTGTAGATATTGAATCCATTCCCATTTTTAATCCTTTATTAACAGTATTTAAAATATATTGCTCATTTCCCATAATTAACCTCCAATAATTGAGCAAATGCTCTAAAATTTTGTATTCTACAATATTTATTATTTACAAAATAAAATAAAATATTCTAATAAAAGTTAAAACTTTTATATTATAAAGAATTGTCGACTTTTGGCGAAAACTTCCTATAAATCGTCAAAACTTCCTTAGTTTTGCTATTGGAAAATTATGTAAAAAAGAATATAATATGAAAAAAAGGAGGGGTATAATTGAATATAAATTACATAAAAAAGGACAAGCAGCTTATAGTAGAAATTACTGAAGATATAGATCACCATATAGCAGAAAAAATAAGGAGGAAAGTAGATGATGAAATTACAAGATATATGCCTAGAAAAACTATATTTGATTTTGGTAGGGTTACTTTTATGGACAGTGCAGGAATAGGAATGATTATTGGAAGATACAAAATGATGAAACTTATAGGCGGAAGTTTAGAAATTGTGAATGTTAGTACAACAACTAAAAAAATTTTGGAAATGAGTGGCATAAATAAAATTATACCAATGGAAAATAAAATGGAAGTGGGGTAGTTTAATAATGTATGATAATGAAATGAAATTAGAATTTTTAAGTAAATCTAGTAATGAGGCTTTTGCTAGAATTACAGTAGCAGCTTTTGCATCACAATTAGATCCAACAATAGAAGAGCTTGCAGATATAAAAACAGCTGTATCAGAAGCTGTAACAAATTGTATTATTCATGGATACGAAGAAATGGAAGGAATAATAAAGATTAAAGCAAGAATTATAAAAAATACTGTAGAAATAGAAATATCAGATACAGGAAAAGGAATTGAAAATGTGGAATTAGCAAGAAAACCATTATATACAACAAAAGCAAATTTAGAAAGATCTGGTATGGGTTTTACTATAATGGAAAGTTTTATGGACGATGTTCAAATAGACTCTGTTTTGGGACTTGGAACAAAAGTATTTATGAGAAAAAAGATAAAAAAACATATAGTAGAACTAGCAGAGGAAGAATTTGCAAGCATAGGAGGAGTGAGCTAGTTGCTAGAAACAAGTTTGTATGAAAATCAAATACCAAATATTATTAATGCACAAAGTGGGGATAAATCTGCATTAGAAGAACTTATAAACAATAATAATGGATTAATTTGGAGTATAGTTAAACGTTTTAAAGATAGAGGTTATGATTTAGAAGATTTATATCAAATTGCAGTTGTTGGATTTATAAAATCAATAAAAAAATTTGATACAGATTATGAAGTAAAACTTTCTACATATGCAGTACCATACATATTAGGAGAAATAAAGAGATACATACAAACAGAAGGACCAATAAAAATAAGTAGATCCATAAAAGAATTATTATATAAAATATCTGAAGTTCAAAAAGAGTATTTAAAAAAAGGACAAGAAGCTACTATAGAAGAAATAGCCAAAGAAATTGGAGTAGACAAAGAAGATATCGTTATAGCTCTAGAAAGCAACAAACCTGTTAATTCAATTTACGAAGAAAAAAACGATGATGAAGGATTAGCTACTATAGATAGAGTAAGTACTGGTTTAGATGAACAAACAATGATTACAAATAAAATTGTATTAACAGATTTAATTAATAATTTAAAAGATAAAGAAAAACAAATTGTTTTAATGAGATATTTTAGAGGAAAAACACAAAACGAAGTAGCAGCAGAAATGAATATGAGTCAAGTGCAGGTTTCTAGAATTGAAAGACGAGTTTTAGATACAATGAAAAAGAAACTAGCTGAAGATAGTGCAATTATAGCATAAGGAGATAAAGTGAAAAAAATTTATTTATATTTAATAGCATTAATATTTATATGTTTTGCAATACCCATAATTTTTACTAGGCCATTTGAAAGCAGAAAAACATCCAATAAAATACCAGAAAATATAATAGAAAACAATATAGCAGAATCCACATATGATTATAAAAACTATAATAGTATAAAACTTTTACATAAGAAAACAAATAAAATAGAAGAAGTTGACCTAGATGAATATTTATGGGGTGTTGTTTCAGCAGAAATGCCTGCATCTTTTGAAAAAGAAGCTTTAAAAGCTCAAGCAGTAGTTGCTAGAACCTATACAATATATAAAATAGTAAATAATGATGGGAAACATAAAGATGCTGATATATGTGATGATTCTACTTGTTGCCAAGCTTGGATTTCAAAAGAAGATAGATTAGCAAAATGGGATGATGACGAAAAAGAATCAAATTGGAACAAAATAGTAGATGCAGTAAATAGTACACAAGGCAAAATAATTACATATAAAGGAAAACCAATAAATGCTTTTTTTCATTCAAATAGTGGAGGAAAAACAGAAGCACCTGTAGATGTATGGGGAGGAACTGGTTATCCATACTTGCAAGCAGTTGCAACAGCTGGAGAAGATGCATACAGCCAGTATAGTTCAAATGCAAGTTTTAGCAAAAAAGAGTTTGAAGAAAAAATAAAAAAAGAACATTCTGATTTTAAAATTAATTTTAAAGAAAAAGATTGTATAAAAATTGAAGAATATACTGATGGAAATAGAGTAAAAACAATAAAAATAGGAAATTTAGAATTATCTGGAGTTGAAGTTAGAAATTTATTTGGATTACGCTCTGCTAATTTTAAAGTTGAAATAAATGGGGATAATATAGAATTTGAAGTTGTGGGATATGGCCATGGAGTAGGAATGAGTCAAACTGGAGCAGATAGCTTAGCTAAAGAAGGAGAAAATTACGAAGATATAATACATCATTATTACACAAATGTAGAAATAGTAGATATGTAAAAAAACTATAAATAAAATTTAAAAATTTGTATAAAACTCTCAAAAATGTAAATACTTATAACAAATAAAAATTAGGAGGAAGATTTATGAGAAGAGAGAATAGACATTTTCAAAGAAATAATTTTGATATAAAAAGAGGATTATACATTGTTGGAGGAGTTTTATCATTATCTGTAATTGCTTTTATAGCTATATTTTTAATATATGGATCTAATAAAACAAAAAGTAATCAATTAGCCAAATTTAATACATCTGCAATAGATGATTATGCCAATAGTATAGAAGAAACTAGTAGCCAGATGGGTAGAACTGTAAATGAAATGCAAAATGAAGAAACAAACATTATTACAAATGAAGTAACAAACGAAGTTTCAAACCAAATTAATACAAACACTACTAGTGAAGACAAATATGCAGTAAATACTAGTAATGTAGAAAACAAAAATGAAGAAAAACAAGCTAATGCAGAAGAAGAGAAAAAAGAAGAAGAAATAAAAGATCCAGAATTTAAAATGCCTGTAGAAGGAGAAATTTTAAGAGAATTTGCAAAAGATAATTTAGTATACTCTGCTACTTTAGATGAATGGATAACACATAATGGAATAGACATTGCAGCAGAAAAAACAAGTGTTGTAAAAGCAGCCGCTGATGGTGTAGTAAAATCTATAAAAAATGATCCTAGATATGGATTAACAGTAGTA
The DNA here is from genome assembly GCA_904420285.1 of uncultured Clostridia bacterium. Lineage (GTDB taxonomy): Bacteria > Bacillota > Clostridia > TANB77 > CAG-508 > CALXVA01. Next base: position 8,998 of record CAJFUM010000060.1, read on the forward strand.
ATAGAACACACTAATGGTTTTACTAGTGTATATTCAAATTTATTAACAGCAGAATTTATTGAAGAAGGAGAAAATGTAAAGCAAGGTCAAACAATTGCTACAGTTGGAAATACAGCTACATTTGAAATAGCAGATGAATCTCACTTACATTTTGAAATTTTGAAAAACAGTGAAAATCTAGACCCAGAACTATATATAAAATAAAAGTAAATATGCAAAAAGCTATTCAGAATAAATACTGGATAGTTTTTTTTCATATTTTTTATGCAACAAAATTCTACAATTATATTGTCTGAAAAAAAGAATATGATATAATGTTGTAAAAAAAGCATCCTGTAATAAATGAAAATGAACTTTGACAACAAAATACCCCCTAATATATAATTTCAATATAGACAAGGTAAAACAAAA
>CAJFUM010000061.1 GCA_904420285.1 uncultured Clostridia bacterium
AAATATTTAACAACAAGGAAAGAAAATCAATTAAAGAAGAAACAAGCAATAGTAGCAGTAATAGGAAAAATATTACAGATAATATATGCATTAGTAACAAAAAATGAAGAATACAAGGCTACGAGGGTATTCACTGGGGAAAGACTAGAGCAACTAAAAGTAGCATAAATATATTAATTTAGCTAGATAAAAGTGGCATGAGAGGAGCTCTCTCCATAAGGCCTTAAATGAGCCAGTATAAAAGCAGTAATGCCATGTCACTTTATCTTTATACATTGAACGAAGGATGGTAAGGACTGTAAAAACAGATCCAGAGAGAAAAGATAGGGTTAATGGTAAAGAAAGATTCTAGGTAAATTCAGATTAAATAAGATGATAAAAAGTACACTTTTTAGTGTATCTATTAAAGATGTTATTAATTTTAATTAATATAAAATTAAAAATTAAGATAAATGGAGATATCGAGAGATAATCGTTCATTTATAGAGATAGGGAGAAAGTTAAATGGAAAAAATAAATCAAAAAATAAATCAATTAAAAGAAAATCACGAAAATATTATAATATATCTAAGTATTTTAGCTCTTTGTATAATTATATGTAGTCCATTATTACAAATGCATATAGCATCTGATACATATAATTTTATGGACTTAGGATATTTTGAATATCCATCACAATTTTTCTTAAGAGATGCTAGAGTTATATCTAGTTTAGCTTCATATATTGGAGGAATTTTAAACTTACCATATAATGTATTTATTATAGGAATGGAGATACTAGCAGTTATAATAGTTTCTATTTCTATATATTATCTATACAAAACAGTAGTAGAAAAATTAAAAATAGATAGTACTTCTGATGTTGAAAAAAATAAAAAACTATTACTAAAAGTTTTAATAATAATGGCTTCATTTATATTAGTTTTTAACTGTATGGGGTTAGAATATTTGCTATATGTTGAATGTAGTGTAATGTGCTTAAGTGTAATGCTAAGTATTTTGGCAGCAAGAATATTTACTAAAAAAACTAAATTTTGTTATCTAAAATCTTTTTTATTAGTAGTTCTTGCAACGTTTTGTTACCAAGGTGCGGTTAATGTATTTTTACCTCTTACAATTTTATTCCTTTTTATAGATAAAGATAAAAAAAGTGTAAAAGAATTAGTAAAAGATGTTGTAATAAGTTGTTTAATAATAGGAATAGCATATATTCTAAATATATTAGTAATGGGAATATTAAATACAATGTTAGGAGAAGAGCAAGGACGAGTAGCAGGAGGTATATTAAATAACCTTAAGAATTTTGCAGTTATAATAAATTATGTAATTAATGTAACATTAATTACAAACTATAATCTATGGCCAACAGCAATAAGCTTAATAGTAATAGTAATAAGTTTAATAATAATAGCTTTTCAAAAAAAATCTACTGCAAAAATATTGCAATATTTATTTATAGTTTTGGTGGCATTTGGTATTAGTGTAGGACCTGTATTCTTCATGAAAACTCCTTCAATGGAAGCAAGAATGGCAATGTCTATTGGTGCCATACCAGGATTATCAATGCTATTTCTACTTTCTTTAAATTATGAAGGAAAAATATTAAAAACTATTATTACACTTGGAATTACAGTATTTTTCATATATAATTGTATAAATACTATACAAATATTTGGAGCACATATTGCAACAAATAAAGTAGATAAAGAAATAGGACTAATGATAAAATATGAGCTAGAAAAATATGAAAATGAAACAGGAAATACAATAGAAAATATTGCAGTATGTAAAGATAAATATCCAAGATCTTTTCCAAATGGATGGGATAAGAAATTCTTTTCTTTTACACAAAGGGCATTTGACAATTTCTTTTGTATAAGAGAGGCTTTGAATTATTTTTGTAATAGAAAATTTAATATTGTATCAATGGATCAAACCATTTATGAAGAAAATTTTAAAGGGAAAGACTGGATTACATTTTCTAATGAGCAATTAGTTTTTGAAGGAAATACCATGTATATGTGTACATATTAAAGGAGGACAAAATGGGCTGGACAAATGAACAAACACAAGCTATATATGAAAACGACAAAAATATTTTAGTTGCAGCAGCTGCACGGAAGTGGAAAAACGGCAGTTTTAGTAGAAAGAATTATAAACAAAGTAGTAAATGAAGATGTAGATATAGATAAAATATTGGTTGTTACATTTACAAATGCAGCTGCAAGTGAAATGAGAGAAAGAATTTTAGATGCTATATATAAAAAATTAGAAGAAGACCCATCATCAATAAAATTACAAAGACAAATAACTCTTTTAAATAAAGCAAGTATTTGCACAATTCATTCATTCTGTTTAGATGTTATAAGAAATAATTTTTTTGAAATAGATACTTCTGCCAATTTTAGAATAGGAGATACGGCAGAAATAGAAATGTTAAAAAACGATGTTCTAGATGAGATATTTGAGCAAAAGTATATGGATCAAGATAGTGGATTTATTAAATTAGTTGAAACATATACAGATTATAGAGGAGATGAAAAGCTTCAAAATTTAATTTTAAATATATATAAATACATACAAAGTGATCCATTTCCAGAAAAATGGTTGAACTCCAAAGTAGAAGAGTTAAATATAGAGAAAGGTAAAGATTTTTCAAATACAATTTGGGGAAATATTTTATTAGAAAATATAAAAAATGAAATATCTAGTATGTGCAATATGCTAGATAATACAAAAAAAGAAACTCTAAAATTTAGTGAATTAGAAAAATACACTAATATATTGCAAGAAGATATTAATAATTTAAAAAGCATAAAATATGATTCATGGGATATTGCATATGAAAGTCTAAATTCATTAACATGGAATAAATGGCCAACCGATAAAAAAATAACATTAGATTTAAAAAATGAAGCAAAAGAAGTAAGAGATAAAGTAAAAAAACAGTTCGCTCAAATTCTAATTAAAAATTCTTCTGAAGAAATTATTGAAGATATACAAGAAATGTATAAAATTTTAGATCAAATAAGAAAATTAATATTAGAATTTAGCACTAATTTTAAAGAAAAGAAAAAAGAAAGAAATATTATAGATTTTAATGATATAGAACATTTTGCATTAAAAATATTATTAAATGAAGAAGAAAAACCAACTGAAGTAGCTAAAAAATATAAAGATAAATTTCAAGAAATTGCTATAGATGAGTATCAAGATAGTAATTTAGTACAAGAAAAAATATTAACTAGTATTGCAAGAGGAAATAACATATTTATGGTTGGAGATGTAAAGCAAAGTATATATAAATTTAGACAAGCTAGACCAGAGCTATTCCTAGAAAAATATAATACTTATGATTCAAAAGAAAATTGTGCTGAAAATAGTAGTGGGCTAAAAATTAAGCTATTTAAGAACTTTAGAAGTAGAGAAAATGTTTTAAATATAACCAACCTAGTATTTGAAAATATTATGAGCAAAAGGTTTGGAAATGTTGAATATATTAAAGACGAATATTTAAATCTAGGAGCAGATTATCCAGAACCTACTACAAAAATAAATTATGCAGGTACTGCAGAATTACATATAATAGATTTAAAAGAAGAAGACGATGATATATATATTTCAGATGAAGAAGATAAAGAAAATGAAGAAGAGCAAGAAAGAATAGAAGATGTTGTATTAGAAGCTAGATTTGTAGCAAATAAAATACACCAGCTTATAAATAACAATTACCAGGTTTATGATAAAAAAACAAAAGAATATAGAAGAATAGAGCCAAAAGATATATGTGTATTATTAAGAGCAACATCTACATTAGCACCAATATATGAAAAAGAAATATCAGAAAGAGATTTGCCAGTTTTTAGTGATAGTTCATCTACATACTTAGAATCAATGGAAGTAGAAACTATAATGTCGCTTTTAAAAGTTATAGATAATCCAATGCAAGACATACCACTAGTTACAGTTCTTAGGTCAAATATATTTAATTTTACAGATAATGAACTTATGAAAATTCGTTTAGTTGATAGAAAATGTAAATTTTATGAATCATTGCTAAAAGCAAGATTATCTGTAGATAATGGATTAAGAGACAAAATAGAAAATGTAATAGACAAAATAGAAAAATGGAAATCTGAAGAAAAATATATGGAATTAGATGAATTTATTTGGAGTATATATGTTGAAACAGGTTTTTACAATTATGTAAATTTACTCCCAAATGGAGGATTAAGACAAGCTAATTTAAAATTACTTTTCGAAAAAGCAAAACAGTATGAAAAAGCAAGTTTTAAAGGATTATTTAATTTTATTACTTTTATAGATAAAGTAAAAACCAGTAGTGGAGATTCTTCATCTGCTAAAATAATTGGAGAAAATGACAATGTTATAAGAATCATGAGTATACATAAGAGTAAAGGATTAGAATTTCCTGTAGTATTTTTAGCAAGCACTGGAAAGAAATTTAATATGCAAGATTTAAATGCACCAATTTTATTACATCAAGAAATTGGATTTGGCCCACAATATATAGACTCTGAAAAAAAGATAGAATATAGTACATTAGCAAAAGAAGCAATTAAAATAAAAGCAAAAGAAGAAACTATCTCTGAAGAGATGAGAATATTGTATGTTGCACTTACTCGTGCAAAAGAAAAATTAATTATTACTGGAATGAGCAAAGATTTACAAAAAGCATTACAAGATAAAGAAAAGCTATTAAATATATATGTTCAAGAAGAAATTTCAGAATATTCTAAAATAAACCCTAATATTGTAAGCAAATATAAATCATATTTAGATTGGTTGGAATTAGTGTATTTGTTTAATAAAGATAAAGATTTAAATAATGTTTTAGAATTCTATTCATATACTAAAAATGAAATAATGAAAGATATAAAACAAGAAGAAGGTACAGAATCTAATTTCAATGAAATAATAAATAAAAAGTTGCAAAATTCTAAAATAGATAATAATATTACAAACTTATTAGAATGGAAATATAGTCATTTATCTTCATCAAAAATTCCAACAAAAACATCTGTAACTAAACTAAAAAGTCTAGAAGAAGATTCAGATATAGAAGATTTAATAGAAAATGCTAAAAATAAACAAATAAGTTTAAATATAAAACCTAAATTTATAGAAGAAGTTCAAAGATTAACATCTGCTCAAAAAGGTACTTTAATGCATTTGTGTATTCAAAAATTAGATGAAAAAATAGATTATACAAAAGAAAATCTAAATATGTTTATTCAAAACTTACTAGAAAGAAATATAATTACTAATATAGAAAAAGAAAATGTGGATTTAGAAATGCTATATAAATATACAAAATCTACATTATGGCAAGATTTAAAAGAAGCTAAAGAAATACATAAAGAAGAGCCATTTTATATTAATATTCCAGCAAAAAAAATATATGATGATGCAGATGAAGATGAAATGATTTTAGTACAAGGTATAATTGATTTATACTATATAAATAAAAATGATGAATTAATATTAGTAGATTTTAAAACAGATTATGTACCAAATGGAGATGTTAGTAAATTAGAAGAAAAATATAAAGTACAATTAAATATTTATAAAGAGGCACTAGAAAATTCAATTGGTAGAAAAGTAGACAAAGCATTTATCTGGGCTCTAAAAAAGTAGTGTTTGCGGAAAAAATAAAAATATGTTATAATATTATGTATACGTTTTTTGTTGCACAAAAGGAGGAAAAAAACATGAAGGAAATAAGAAATGTGAAGCGGAAACTACAACAAATAGAATTACCAGTGCTAGTTTTATGCATGACATTTATGATGTGTACATCTTCTGGGTACAAAGTTCTTCAAGAAAACAACCACAAAGTTATTATTACAAAAAACGAAAACGAAAATGAAAACGAAGACCAAAACAACAACAGCAAAGAAAAGGCTTTAGTCGAAGAGGTTGCTATTAAAGTAAACTACATACCTTCTGAAGAAGAAAGAATGTGGGCATACAAAATAGCATTTGCTGAAGCGGGCTTAGAAGATAGCATGGGACAAACCTTAGTTATTAATTCTGCAATTAATAATGTAAGGGAAAAGGGATATAACAATTTAATTGAAGAATTTACGGAAAAAGGAAGATATTCTTCAGTTAAAAATGGTATTCCATATGTATTAGATAGAGACGGCTACAGACCTGTAACTGAAGCTGATTTATCTAATGAGCTTAAGCAAGCAGTGGATAAAGCATTTGAGAAAGACTATACTGAAGAACTTTTGCACAATGCTACAATCCAAGCATACAGAGAAGGAAGAATAAGCACAATTGGTGAAGAGTTTTACAAAGGAGGAGCTACATATTTCTATAACCCAAAAGTCATTTCCGAAGGACAGCTAGCCATGAGGAACAAAGACAAGGTTCCAGTATCAGTACAATATGGAAATCATGTTTTTTACAGATATTGGGCTAGCTAGACCAAAAAAGCAGGAAGAAAGCTATTGCAATCTTCTTGCTTTTTTTATGCGAAATATTACAAATAGATTACAAAGGTATTACAGTTTTATTACAAAAGGATACAAAGTATTGAAAAAGGAAAAATGATGATATAAAATATAGGAAAACAAATATAGAAAAAACAAAGAAATAGTTAAAATGTGAATTTAAAACCTAAATTACGCATAAAAACTGTAAAAAAATTAACAATATTTAAAAGAAAAGCTTAATTCATATTTATAAATAAATAGGAAAACAAACATATATAAATATAAATTTTTATATATAATAGGAGGGAAAAATGAAGAAAAAACAAATAAAAAAAGTTAAATTACAAGAGCAACTAAACAACCAAAAAGGTATAACTTTAGTAGCATTAGTTATAACTATAGCAATACTAATAATTTTATCTACAATTACTATAGATGCTGTATTTGGAGATAATGGCTTATTAGATAAAGCAAGCGGAATAAAAGATTCAACAGAAAATTCACTTGCACAAGATCAAGCAGATTTGAATAACTTAATGGGAGAATATACAAATGTAATGAATGAGGATAGTAAAGTACCAGAAGGACCATATGTAGACAGTGTACTTCCAGTAGCTCCAGAGCTAGCAGAAGGAATGACACCAGTAAAATGGAATGGAAGTAATTGGATAAAAACAACAGAAAGTGATAGTGAATGGTATGATTATGCAAATAAAAAATGGGCAAATGTGGTATTAGGTGATAGTACATTTAATGGAAATACACTAGATGAAACTAAACCATATACGATGCTAGTATGGATACCACGATATGCATATAAAATAACAAGTGGCTGGCATTCAAGCACAACTGGAACAATAGAAGTAGTATTTATAGACGAAAATGACCAAGATAAAAATGGAAAAACATATGCAGGAACATATGATGGAAGTACAGGAACATATAGTGATTATGTAGTACACCCAGCATTTAATTATGGAAATAGTAATGAAAATAAATTAAGAGGATTATGGGTAGGAAAATACGAGACAAGTAATACAGATTGTACAACAACAGAATCAACAGGAAGATATGATGGAACAAGTAAAACAATACAAATAAAAGCAGGAGTAACGAGCTGGAGAAATATAAGTGTTAGTAATATATATACAGTGTGTACAGAGATGAATAAAAGCGGAAATCCATACGGACTAAGTACAAGCGATGATGTGGTAGATCCACACATGATGAAAAATACAGAATGGGGAGCTTGTGCATATTTAAGTAAAAGTAAATATGGAAAAGAAACAGAAGAGGTATGGATCAACCCCAATAGCAATTATATAACAGGACAGGCAGGAAGTAGTGTAAGTGAAAGTAGTACAACATCAACAACAGATTATAAAAGTACAAATGGACAAAAAGCAAGTACAAGTGGAAATACAACAGGAGTATATGATATGAGCGGAGGAACATATGAATTTGTAGCGGGATATGTAAATAATGGAAATTCAAATTTAACAACATATGGAAGCAATTTAGTAGGTGCAGTGGTAAAGTATAAAGATGTATATAGCAAAGGAATTAGTGATAGTGCATCAAACAACTATACATCAGCAAGTAGTAAATATGGAGATGCAGTGTACGAAATATCAAGCAGTAGTAAAGGAACAACATCGTGGTACTCAGATTACTCTTACTTCCCTGACACTAGTACTCCGTTCTTCCTTCGTGGGGGCGATTGTATCAGTGGGTCTAATGCGGGAGTGTTCTATTTCAACTACCACAATGGCAGCAATAACAACTACCGCAGCTTCCGTGTGGTGGTGCCTGTACTTTGATGCGACCCAGCACAAAGGAGGCTAAGGCACCAAAATTCACATAAAACTATTGCATTTAGTGATGTTTTGTGATAGAATACTATATGTTAATACCTTATACTTAGTTCTAGGAGATGACACCACTACAACTCAGTTTAAGGTGTAGATAAAAAATTATAGGAGGTGTATTTTATGACAGCAGAGAAAAAACAAGAAATAATAAAAACATACAGAAGGGATGAAAAAGATACTGGTTCACCAGAAGTTCAAATAGCTCTTCTAACAGAAAGAATTAATGAATTAACAGAACATTTAAAAGTTCATAAAAAAGATAATCATTCAAGAAGAGGACTTTTAAAAATGGTT
>CAJFUM010000062.1 GCA_904420285.1 uncultured Clostridia bacterium
CTATGACCTCCTGCTTGTAAGGCAGATGCTCTCCCAGCTGAGCTATGCGCCCATTTCCTTCGACTCGTTTAGTATACTAAATTTTTTAATTTTTGTCAACATATTTTAATAATTTTTTTTATTTTTTTGTTAGTAGATAATGGTTTTGAAAAAATTTATTCATGAAATCCCGCTAGTATGTATGTTTAGAAAATTTTTGCAGTATCGTGCAACGACCAAACGAGCCTTTTAGGCGAGTGCGAGTTGGAGTAACCTAGCACATAATGCTCTTTTTTTAATATATATATTATTTAGCTAATGTTTAATTTTTGGAATTTTATTCAAATTTATTTTGTGCTTAGATGGTTACGACCAGCAAGATACAAAAAAATTTGAGAAACATACATACTAGCGGGATTTCATGGCATGTTACCTTTTTGTATTTATGAATAAGTTGCAAATGATATAATTTTAGTTCTAAAATTATATCATTTGCAGTTAAGTTATATTACTTTATTTTTTATTCCATTCTTCTTTGTTTGTTTGCCTTTGTCTAGCAATAGCTAATGCATATGCAGGTACATCATCAGTTATAGTAGAACCTGCTGCAATAAAAGTTTCGTCTCCTAATGTAACTGGTGCAACTAAATTTACATTTGACCCTACAAAAGAATGATTTCCTATAATTGTTTTACTCTTATGTAGTCCATCATAATTACAGGTAATTGTACCACATCCTATATTACATTTTTCTCCAATTTCACAATCTCCCATATAAGATAAATGTGGAACTTTTGTGCCCTCTCCAATTATTGCTTTCTTTATTTCAACAAAACTTCCTATTTTTACTTTATCTGATAGTTTACATCCTTCTCTAATATATGAATTAGGACCTATTTCACAATCTTCTCCAATTGAAACACCAGATTTTATAATAGTATTAGGATGTATTACAGTATCCATACCTATTTCAACATCATCATAAATGTATGTAGTATTTATATCTTCAATTGTTACTCCATTTCTCATATGTTCTGTATTAATTCTCATTTGCAATACTTTTGTTAACATTTCCAATTGTATTCTATCATTTATTCCCAATATTTCTGTATTATCCTCAACTATAACTGCACCTGTTTTTAATCCTTTTTCATTCATTATTTTAATTACATCTGTTAAATAATATTCTCCTTGTGCATTATTAGGTTCAATTTTTTCTAATGCTGATAATAATTCTTCAATATCGAAGCAATATACTCCTGCATTTATTTCTTTTATTTCTTTTTGTGATGGAGTAGTATCTTTTTCTTCTACAATTGCTTCTATATTGCCTCCTTCATCTCTTACGATTCTACCATAGCCAGTTGGATTATCATAAATTGCTGTTAGTAATGTTGCATATTCCTTATTTTCTATACTTTTTTCTATAAGTTTATTTAAAGTTTCTGGTCTTATTAGTGGAACATCTCCATTTAAAACCAATACTTTTCCTCTTTTTCCTTTTAAATATTCTTGTGCTTGCATTACAGCATGACCTGTACCAAGCATCTCTTCTTGATAAGCATAACTTATATTATTTCCTAATACTTCCATTACTTCTTCTTTCATATATCCAACTACTGCAACAATTTCTTTTACTCCTGCTTTTTCAGCATTTTCTACTGCTCTTTTTACAATTTCTTTTCCATATATTTTTTGTACTAATTTTGATTTTTTTGATTTCATTCTAGTTCCTTTGCCTGCAGCCATTACAATTGCCATAATATTATCTTGCATTAAAATCACTTCTCCTTCTAATATTTAGTAATATATTATGCTAATGCATCTAAAAACGTCTTCATTTTATCACATATATTTTTTTTTTGCAAATTAAGATTACTTATAAAAATTTTTTAATAATTTAGTCATAAGTCTTTCAACAATTTAATATACATTAAATAAAGTTTAGTACAAACATTTTTAAGGGGGTTATTTAATTAATGGATGAAAATTTAAAATTATATCAAGATATAGCTAATCGTACACAAGGAGATATTTATGTTGGTGTAGTTGGACCTGTAAGAACCGGAAAATCTACTTTTATAAAGAGGTTTATGGATTTACTTGTTATTCCCAATATAGACAACGAATATAAAAAAGAACGTGCTAGAGATGAATTACCTCAAAGTGCTGGTGGTAGAACTATAATGACTACTGAACCTAAATTTATTCCGAATGAAGCAGTTGAAATTACAATTGGTGATAATTTAAAACTAAAAACTCGTTTAGTTGATTGTGTAGGTTATTTAGTTAATAATGCTATTGGCTATTTGGAAGATGATATGCCAAGGATGGTAAAAACACCTTGGTTTGAGGAAGAAATTCCTTTCGAGCAAGCTGCAGAAATAGGTACTAAGAAAGTAATACAAGAACATTCTACTATTGGAATATTAGTAACCACTGATGGTAGTATTACAGATATTCCTAGAGAAGATTATGTTTCCGCAGAAGAAAGAGTGGTAAAAGAATTAAAAGAACTTAATAAACCATTTGTTATTGTTCTAAATTCAGATGATCCTTTTTCAGATTATACTAAAAATCTAGCTAAAGAATTAGAAGAAAAATACAATACATCTGTTATACCTACAGATTGTTCTAGATTAGATATGGAAGATATTAATGATATTTTTGGAAGAATTTTGTATGAATTTCCTATTGAAAAAATGAATATTAATTTTCCAAAATGGGTGGATGGTTTATCTGATTCTCATTGGTTAAAAGAAGAGTTATACAATGAAATAAAAGAAGCATTTTCTCATGTTCGTATTTTAAAAGAAGTAGATAGCGGAATTGTTCAATTGCAAAGTACTAAAATTATAGATAAAACTTCTATAGATGAGATTAAACTTGGTGAAGGAACAATAAATATTTCTATAAATTTATATGATGAATTATTTTATAAAATATTAACTGAAATCTCTGGTGTTGAAATTAAAAACGAAGGTGATTTATTCTCTACTATAACCACTTTAGCCAATACTAAAAAAGAATATGATAAAATAGCTAATGCATTAGAAGAAGTAAAAGCTACTGGATATGGAATAGTAACACCGTCAATTGATGAATTAATATTAGATGAACCAGAGATAATTAAGCAAGGTACTAGATTTGGTGTAAAACTTCGTGCTCGTGCTCCATCTATTCATCTAATTAAAGCTGAAATTGAGACAGAAGTATCTCCAATAGTTGGCAGTGAGAAACAATCTGAAGAATTAGTAAACTATTTACTTTCTAGCTTTGAAAATGATCCAACAAAAATTTGGGAATCAAATATTTTTGGAAGAAGTCTACATGAGCTTGTAAATGAAGGATTGCAAACTAAACTTGCTAAAATGCCAGTAGATGCACAAGCTAAATTACAAGAAACTTTAGAGAGAATTGTAAATGAAGGTAGTGGTGGATTAATCTGCATTATTCTATAACTTTTTGAAACAAAGGGACACACATTTTGTTCCAAAAATGTGTGTCCCCTTTGTTTCAGTTAATCCATTATTTTATATGAAAAAGTATATATTCCTTCCACTCCCCATAATGCTCCTTGTGCTGCTTTTGTTGTTTCTAATTTTAATTCTATACTATTTTCTTTTAAAGTTATTGTTCCATTTCCCATTGTTCCCCAATTATCTGTATAAGTAAATGTGCCTATATTATTGGTTAAGTTTACAACAATATTATCTAATTTTCCTTCTCTTTGAGTAGGTGCAGGACTTGTTAATTGAAAATCAAATTTTATTTGATTAGAATTACAATATTCTACATCTAATTCGGGAACATTAACATTTATATCTGATTGCATTTGGTTTTCAAATTCTTGCATTGAAATTATATTATCTTCTCTTAAATCCATAACTTCATCTATTTTTTCTGCGTTAAAGTATGCATCTCTGCTTATATACCAATCGCCTACATATGTATAATAATTTGTTTGATTAGTATTTTGTGAAGTTAATTCATTAGTTTGTACTGAATTATAGTTATTGAAATTTGAAGTATTTTGTATACTATTATTTTCGTCTAAATTTTGATTGATATTATTTATTTGGTTATTATCTGGATTGATATTATTTATATTCTGATTTCTATAATTCCAAATTGAATATCCTAATATTGCTCCAATTATTAAAATTACTAAAATTAATATTACTAAATTTCCTTTTTTCATAAAAACCTCCTTTATGATAGTATACCATAAAAAAATTTTATTTCATATATTTTATACATATTTTTTTCATTTTAGGAAAATATATACTAATGAATTATTTTCTATTTTAGAAAGGACAAATGATATACATGAAATTAATAGATAAATTTAAAGATATATTTTTCCCGGTTGAAGAACCGTCTCATGAGTTTACTCTTCCTAGCAATAACGAAGTAAGAAATAATATTGATGAGGAATCTATTGAAAATATTGATACTGTAAAAGATATATTCCCTAGTATTGATGTAAACATTGAATATATTAAAGTAAAATACAATTTGCTAATAAATAGTGATATTTTTCTTCGTGAATTTACTTTAACAGCAAGAAATAAGCAATATAGAGCCTTTTTATTATTTATTGATGGAATGGTGGATGTAGATTTAGTAAATAATTATGTTTTAAAACCACTTATGTTAAAAAATTCATCAAACTCATTTGATGGTAATCAAAATCAGGTTATTTCAGAAGCTGTTACTAATAATATTACTGTAAGAAAAGTAAAAAAGTTTAATTTAAAAGAATATATTTTAAATTCTTTACTTCCTCAAAATAATGTAAAAGTAAAAAGTGAATTTGAAGAAATTTTTTCTAGTGTAAATGCAGGCAATTGTGCACTATTTATTGATACTCTAAACATTGCTTTTGATATTGATGTTAAAGGTTTTAAAACCAGAAGTATATCCAAACCAGAAAATGAAGTAGTTATTAGAGGTCCTCATGAGGCTTTTGTAGAAAGTATACGTGTAAATACAAGTCTTATAAGAAGAATTATTAATAATGAAAATTTAATTATAGAAAATTTGAAAATAGGAAAAGTTAGTAAAACTCCTTGTGCTTTGTGTTATATAAAAAATATTGCTAATAGTGATTTAGTTGCAGAAGTAAAATATAGATTAAATAATATAGGTATAGATTATTTAATTTCCTCTGGCCAACTAGAACATCTTATAGAGGATAATAGTAAATATAGCCTTCCACAAGTAATAGCAACTGAAAGGCCAGATAAGGCTTCAAATTATTTGTTAGAAGGAAGAATTGTAGTAATTGTAAATGGAAGTCCATATGCATTAATCGTACCTGCTACTTTTACAGATTTTCTGGAATCGCCAGAAGATCATAATATAAAATTTCAATTTGCAAATTTGTTAAAAATTATTAGAATAGCTTCATTTTTAATAACACTATTACTTCCTGGACTTTATGTTGCAATAAGCAATTTTCACCAAGAATTTATTCCAACAGAATTATTATTTGCAATTGTATCTTCCCGTGCTTCTGTTCCGTTTTCTATAATATTTGAAATAATTATAATGGAGCTTTCTTTTGAATTAATACGAGAAGCTGGAATAAGGGTTCCTAGCCCAGTAGGTCCTACTATTGGTATTATACGGTGCATTAATTATAGGGCAATCTGCTGTTGAAGCTGGTATAGTAAGCCCTATTCTAATAATTATTGTTGCAATAACAGGTATTACTTCTTTTGCTATTCCAGATTATTATTTAGCCTTTCATTGTAGAGTAGCCAGATTTGCTTATATTGTTTTAGGTTATTTAGCTGGATTTTTAGGTATTGCTTTTGGAGCTACAATTCATCTTTTAATAGCTACTAATATTCAATCATTTGGTGTATCATATCTTGCTCCTTATGTGCCAAGTAAAAGTAAGATTATTAATGGATTATTTAATTCTCCAATATGGAGAAGAGAAAAAAGATCTGATTTCTTAGATACAAAAAGAGAAAATAGACAAGATCATATTAGTATGAAATGGAAATATGAAAATAAAGAAATGAATCAGTAATGAAAGGAGTTTTTTATGAATTATACAAAACTTGGAAATTTTGAAGCTATTTGTTTAATTGTAGTATTATTTATAAATCATATAGTTCTTAATCTACCACAAATGATTTTAGACAACTCTGGTTCAGCCTCTGCATTAAACATAATATATATAGTTTTTCTTGTACTCATCTTTGCTGCATTAATATTAAAACTTTTAAAAAATTTTGCAGGATTAGATATTGTTGATATTTCTGAATATCTGGGAGGAAAAGCCTTAAAAATTCTAGTTGGATTTTTATGTATTATTTATCTTATAATAGAGTGTTCATTCTTAACTAGAATGTTTTCTAAAAATTTATTATTAGTATATTTTCCAAATTATCCTATTTCTTTTATAATATTTATTTTTTTATTTGTTGCTGTAATTGCTAATATTATTGGAAAAAAATCTATAATAAAATCAAATACTATCATTGTTCCGATTGCGTTAATAAGCATATTTTTCACTTCAATATTTGTTTTTGATTTACTTAGATTTGAACGTGCGATGCCAATTTTCGGTGATGGTGCTGATAAAATATTTTTAGCTGGTGCTAGTAATCTGTTTGCTTTTAATGGACTTTTCTTTTTATTTTTTCTTTCTCCATTACTTAATAAAAAAGAAAATTTAGGAAAAGTTACATTTTCATCTATATTGATATGTGGAATTTTACTACTTTTATCGATTATCACTTTAGTTTATGCTTTTCCAGACATTTATAATGTAAATAGATTATCTCCTATATATTATATTATTGTTAATAGTAGATTTAGTGCTTTTTTAGAAAGGCCAGAAATTATATTTATTTTTACTTGGATGCTAGCACTTATGTCATTCTTAAGCATAGCTGTAATGTATGTTATGGAGATATTTAGAAAGATAACAAAATCTAAAGAACATAATGGATTAGCAGTAACTGTATGTGCCATAATATTTGTTATTGCAATGTCTATTGATAACATTTTCTCTCTAGAAAAAATATCAAATGCTTTTTACAAATATGGTTCTTTAATATTAATTTTTGGGATCTTCCCTATAATATTAATTGGTGCCAATATAAAGAAAAAGCTTGGGAAAGGAGAAAAGCAAAATGAACCATAAAATAAGAAAGCTTTTTGCAATAATATTAATGACATTTTTACTAGTTAGTTCTAGTTATGCATATTATGGAATTAATGGTATTGATAATTTAGCTTATGTATTAGCTATTGGTTTAGATGTTGGAGATAATAATACATTAAACTTAAGTTTACAAATTTCAATGCCAAATAATTCTGAAGGTGGCAGTAGTTCATCTCAATCATCTTCTTCTGTTGTAGATTCAGTTGAATGTTCATCTATAAATAGTGGTATTTCTCTATTTAATAGTTATCTTGGAAAAGAAGTTAATTTATCTCATTGTAAAGTTTTAGTAATTTCAGAAGAATTAGCTACAAAAGGAATTAGTGAATATTTATATACATTATCCAATAATATAGAATTTCGTACAGATTCAAATATAATAATAAGTAAATGTGATGCTAAAACATTTTTAGAATATTCCACACCTGTATTAGATAAAGTATCTGCAAGATATTATGAAATAGCTCCCACTTCAAGTGAATATACTGGATATACAGAAAGTATAACTTGCAATGAATTTCTTACATCAATTATAGATACTTATTCAGAACCTGTAGCAATTCTTGGTTCGGTAAATATAAAATCAACTCAAAAAAGCTCGCAGGACTCTTCTTATACTGCTGGTGAAACTCCTATTTCTGGAAATAATGGTGTAGAAACAATGGGACTAGCTGTATTTAATGAAGATAAATTAGTTGGAGAATTAAATGGACTAGAATCTATTTGTCATTTAATTATTTCAAATAAATTAAAAAATGCTCAAATTAGAATTCCAAGCCCTATACAAGAATTAGATTACATTGATTTATATATTGAATTAGATAAATCTGTAAGACCTATTTTATATTTAACTAATAGCTCTCCATATATTATTTCTGATATAAAAATAACTGCAAAAATGCAGTCGATGAATGAAAATATAGATTTGAAAGATGATTCGATTAAAGCAAAAATAGAACAGGCAGCCCAAAATTATTTAGAACAAAATTTATATAATTATTTATATAAAACTTCTAAAGAACTTCATGCAGATATAGATAATTTTGGACTTTATGCTCTAAAATATTTTTCTACTACATCAGAATGGGAAAAGTTTAATTGGTTGCATCGTTATAAAGATTCATTTTTTAAAGTATCTGTTGATGTAAATCTAAGCTCTAGTTATTTGTTAACAAATACTTAATATAATGCTAAAATCTTATTTGCTATATTTTATTAAATATAAACTTTATATTGTAGGGGGTATTTCATGAGTATTGTAATTTTTATAGCTTCTGTATATGCTTTTTTAGAAACAGTGTTAGCAGGATATTTTGAATATAAAGAAAACAATAAAATAACTGGAATAATTTTATATATATTATCACTCTTTTGTTTAATTGCACCAAATTTATTTGCATAACTATATTATTTATAAATAATATAGTTATGCAAATATAATATATTTACTCATCTGATATCTGAATAATGTTATCATTATGCTCTTCTTCTATTTTTTCAAAATCTATTTGTCTTGTTTGCTTATCAGCTCTTATTACTCTTATATTAATTTTATCTCCTATATGATAAATAGTTTTAGTTTTTTCACCTAATAAAGTTTTTCTATCTTCATCATAAATAAAGTACTCATTACCAAGCTTATCAAATCTTATCATTCCTTCTACGGTATTTTCTAATTCAACAAATATTCCAAATGATGTAATACTAGAAATAATTCCTTCATATTCTTCACCAATATGTTTTTCCATATATTCTGCCATTTTAATATCAACACTTTCTCTTTCACACTTTTGAGCAATTTTTTCTCTCTCAGATGAAGTTTCTGCATATTTAGTTGCTTTTTCACTCATATTAGATATTTCTTCTTCTGGTACATTATATCCATCTTTTATATATTTAGAAATAATTCTATGAATAAATAAATCTGGATACCTTCTTATTGGTGATGTAAAATGACAATAATATTTACTTGCAATTCCAAAATGCCCTTTATTTTCACTTTCATATCTTGCAACTTTTAATGTTCTTAATATTAAATTAGATACTACCCTTTCCTCTGGTTTACCTTTTACTTTTTCTAAAACTTCTGCAAATGCTGTTGGATGAACTTCTTCTTTATTACATTTTACTCTATACCCTAAATTAAATAAAAATTTATTAAGTTCTGTTACTTTTTCCATATCCGGTGCTTCATGAACTCTATAAATAAATGGTGCTTCAAGCCAGTAAAACTTTTCTGCTACTGTTTCATTTGCAGTTAGCATAAATTGTTCTATAATTTCATTTGCAAAATATAACTCGTATTTTTTTACATCAATTGCTATACCATTTTTATCTAAAACTATTTTAGTTTCAGGAATATCTAAATTTAAACTTCCTTCTTTGCTTCTTCTAGCTTTTAATATTTTTGCTAATTCCTCCATTAATTTAAAATGTTTAATATATTTATTATAAATTTTTAAAATTTCTGGATCTGATCCATCTAATATTTTTTGTACATTAGTATATGTCATTCTTTTAGTAACATTTATCACACTTTTAAATATATCAGAAGAAATAACTTGTCCTTTAGAATTAATTTCCATTATACAAGATATGGTAAATCTATCTTTTCCTTCATTTAAACTACATATTCCATTGGATAATTCTACAGGTAGCATTGGTATTACTCTATCTAGCATATATACACTTGTTCCCCTAATTATTGCCTCTTTATCCAAAAGAGAGCCATCTTTAACATAATTACTAACATCTGCAATATGCACACCTAATATATAATTTCCATTATCCAGTTTTTTTACATTTACAGCATCATCTAGATCTTTTGCATCTTCTCCATCTATTGTAAATATTTCTTCTTCTCTAAAATCTTTTCTATATTGTATTTGACTATAATCTACCTCTTGTTTAATTTGTCTAGCCTCATTTAGTACAGCTACTGGAAATTCATAAGGTAAATCATACTCTTTTATTAAAGACAACATATCAACTCCGGCTTGATCAATATCTCCTATTATTTCTATAATTTTTCCTTCAGCACTCTTATCTTTTATAGGCATCTTAGTAATTTCTACAACTACCTTTTGATTATTTCTTGCTCCCATTGAATTTTTCTTAGATATAAAAATATCAGAACCAAGTTTTTTATCATCTGGTATTACAAATCCAAAATTCCTACTTTTATTATATGTTCCTACTATAGTATTTTTTTGTAAATCAAAAATTTTGCTATCTTTTTTTACTTTATTTTTTTGGTTTCTTAACTTTCCTTCTTTTTTTTCTATATTTTTTTGGTTATTTTGCAGCTTTTCTAAACTTCTTATGCTAGAATCTGTAAATTCTATTTTATCCGATAATTGCTCTAATTTCATACTTATTGCTTCTATTTTTCTTTTCCTTTTTTTTATTTTTTTATGTATTTTATCTAAATCTTTTTTATTTATTTTTTTAGCCAATTTTTTTCTTCCTCCTTTTTCTATTTCACATCAAAAAAACATATATAACTTTTTAAGCCATATATGTTTTTAATATTAGTATATAAA
Source organism: uncultured Clostridia bacterium (assembly GCA_904420285.1). Lineage (GTDB taxonomy): Bacteria > Bacillota > Clostridia > TANB77 > CAG-508 > CALXVA01. Next base: position 10,708 of record CAJFUM010000062.1, read on the forward strand.
AAATTCAAATTACATTACAAACAATATTGATAAAGCTATTGCAAGTATAATGAACAATACTCCAGATATTACAGTCATTCTCTTTAATTTGCCTTCTCTGGTTCTTCCTTTATTGTTTTCATAAAAATTACTTGCTCCTGCACCAGTAACTGTTTGAGAAGCACCATTTGTATCTCTAGCTTGTATTGTTGCAAGTACTATTAATACTATACATACTAAAACATATATAACTAAAACTATATTTCTTATTATTTCTATCATTTTAATTCAATTCCTTCCTAAATACTTTTACCGTTTTTTAACATTAAATATTTTAACATACTTTAAAATATATTGCAAGTATAAAGTTATCATAATTTTAAAAAATATTCTTTATATTTAATTTGGATTTATCTTGTATATGTCCTAGTATAAATATTCCTCTTTCTATTTCTGGTATTACTTCTTCATAATTATTAACCTCTATAAAACCTTTTATTGAAGATATTTGACTTTCTACTTTTTCTAACTCATCATGTTCTATATAATAAGCTAATTTTTCTTCAAATTTATCCCATTGGTCTTCTATTGTAGAAATTCTATAAAGTAAATTGTCTTTCTCATCTTTTGCAAGTACTTCTATTTTTAAATTATCTAATAAATTACTAATTTTTATGGTTGTATTATTAGTATAATTTTGAGTTATTATATTTCCTATAATTATTAAAATTATTATCATAATAGAAATAACTAACTCTTTTTTCATTTCTTTTTCCTCACATATATATTTACAATCAATTTTAAAAATTTAAATTACATTAATAAATGATCGTATAAGAAAATTTAATGTAAATTAATAGATTTTATTTTTTCATTTTTTCTTGGCAAAATATATCTCCTTTACCATCTATTGTTACAAGCAAAGCTTCTTCTGGCAATATATTAAATTTATTTACTTGTCTTTTTAACCAGTTATAATCTTTATTTAAAATTTCTAGGTTTTTATACATTATTTTACCATCTAAAACCAAATCATATGTTATTCCTTCAGCTTTAGGTTGTAATCCTAAATCTTCAATTGTAACATTTTTTTTGTTAGGTTTTTGAATAACGGTTACTTGTCCACTAGTTTCTAATATAGCATATTCAACATCTGCTATATTTACAACATTACTTCCTCTTAATCTTTCTTCTAATTCATTTACTGTAAATCTTTCTTTTCTTAATACTTTTTCATCTATTCTTCCTTTATATATTAATATAGATGGTTTTCCACATAATATTTCTCTTGCTTTAATACTTTTTATATTTAAAACAGAAATCGCCAAATGCATTACTAATAAAGCTAATATTGGAATAATTCCATTAGTAATAGGTATTCCTGCATCTGCCATTGGTGTAGATGCCAAATCCGCAATCATAATAGATATTGCTAATTCAAAAGGTTGCAATTGTCCTATTTCTCTTTTTCCCATTAATCTCATAACAATTAAAACTATTATGTATAAAAAAATTGATCTTATGAAAGTTATTAACATATTTTCTCCTTTTTAAAACATTTATTAATAGTGTTTGCAAAAAATAAATTCTTATTCAAATTTTTTGTATAAAAAAATTTTTTTAGTTCATAATATTATTAAAATATCAAAGATTGTTTCTTATTTTTAATTTTTTTGTTTTAATTTTATTCTTATATATTTTATCTTTGATATTATTTATTACAACCTTACACAATTTATGTTACTATTAAATCTGTTTAAATAGATTTTACAGGAGGTTTTTATGGAAAATAATAATGTAGAAGCAAGGAGAAATACATCTACAGTTTGGCAAATTATTGGTAGACTTGTAACTGCCGCTATAGTTCTTGCAATAACAGCATTTTTTACACCAGGTTTTCAAATTAGTAATATTTGGGCTTTAGCTGCTGCTGCTATAGTTCTTACATTAATAGATTATTTAATTACTAAATTTACTGGATTACATGCAAGTAGTTTTGGTAAAGGTTTCGTAGGATTTGTTTTATCTGCAGTAGTATTATATGTAACCCAATATTTCGTTGCTGGTTATACAGTATCATGGATGGCAGCAATAGTAGGTGCATTAGTTTATGGTGTTGTTGATTATTTTTTACCTGGCGAACAACAATAAAATAAAAAAGAAAAATCTAACTAAAAGCGTAAGTTAGATTTTTCTTTTTTATTTACTCTTCTCCCTCATCGAATTGTGTTGTATATCTTCGAGGGAGGAAAAAAATTAGTCTAATATTCTTCATTTTTATTTTCATCTTTTTTTACATAATTATTTAAATTTAATTCTTTTTTAAATTCTTCTTCTGTTGGTAAATATAATTTATATTTTGATGCAAATATTTGATTATTTTCTTCTGGTAATGTATATTTTACAATCTGATCACTTTTATCTGCACAAAGTACAA
>CAJFUM010000063.1 GCA_904420285.1 uncultured Clostridia bacterium
CAACAAAAAATGGCCCTATAAAATAGCCATTGTATAAAAAATCACTCTTTTTATACTGTCTATTTTATAGGTACCATTTTAAAAAAAGAAACCCTCTATTTTTATCTCTTGTAATTAAAAAAATTTATAAAAACTATTGACAATATATGGAATTGAGTATATTATAATTTTATTATTTATTCTATAGATTTTATTCAAAATCTAAATTTCCCAAAAGAGGTTTATATTATGTTATCTATTGTTAAAAGTATGTCCCTACAAGGTTTGGAAGGGTATCTTGTCGATGTTCAAATTGATATATCTGCTGGCTTACCTAGTTATGAAATAGTACGGCTTACCAGATACTACTGTAAAAGAATCTAAAGAGAGAGTAAGAACTGCTATAAAGAATTCTAATTTTGAATTTCAAAGTAGGAAAATAGTTATAAATTTAGCACCAGCAGATACTAAGAAGGAAGGTTCTTTTTTTGATTTACCAATTGCAATTGGAATTTTACTATCATTTGAAGAGATTAAAGAACAAAATCTAAATGATACAGTTTTTATTGGAGAATTATCTTTAGATGGCTCTCTAAATCATGTTAATGGAATTTTACCAATGTGTATAGAAGCAAAGAAATTAGGAATAAAAAGAGTTGTAGTTCCCAAAATAGATGCAAAAGAAGCAGCTATTGTAAGAGGATTACAAGTTATAGGTGTAAATACTTTAAGAGAAGCGGTAGATTTTTTAAATAAAGAATTAGAAATTGTTCCTATAACTATAAATCTTGCAGAAACATTTAGTAAAAAGCAAAATTATTCTTTCGATTTTTCAGAAGTTAAAGGGCAAGAAAATATTAAAAGAAGTTTAGAAATAGCTGCTGCAGGAGGGCATAATGTTCTTATGATAGGCTTACCAGGCTCTGGAAAAACAATGTTAGCCCGTAGGTTACCATCTATTTTACCAGATCTAAGCTTTGAAGAAGCTTTAGAGGTTACCAAAATACATAGCATTGCAGGTTTATTACCACAAAATGTACCAGTACTTACTAATAGACCTTTTAGATCTCCACACCATACTATTACTAAAAGTTCACTAATTGGAGGAGGAAGAATTCCTAGGCCAGGAGAAGTTAGTTTAGCACATTATGGGGTATTATTTTTGGATGAATTACCAGAATTTAAAAAAGATACTTTAGAAGTACTAAGAGGACCATTAGAAGATAGATTTATTTCTATTAGTAGAGTTAATGCAAGTTTAACATATCCATGTAATTTTATGTTCATTGCTTCAATGAATCCATGTCCATGTGGTTTTTATGGCTCTAATGAAAAAGAGTGTACATGTACTCCAGCACAAATTGCAAGATATATGGGTACAGTAAGTGGACCTTTATTAGATCGTATAGATATTCAGATAGAAGTAACACCTGTAAAATATCAAAAATTAGCTAATAACGAAAAAGAAGAAACATCAGAAAGCATAAAGCAAAGAGTTAATAAAGCAAGGAAAATACAATTAGGAAGATACAAAAACTTTGGTATATATTCTAATTCAGAACTAACTCCAAAACTTATGGATTTATTTTGTAAAATAGACGAAACCTCAAAACAAATATTACAGAATGCTTTTGAAAGATTAGGATTAAGTGCAAGGGCTCATGCAAGAATTCTAAAAGTTGCTAGAACAATTGCAGATCTAGAAGGAAAACAAAATATAGAAACAAACCATATTGCAGAAGCTATACAATATAGAACACTGGACAGAAAATATAGGAAAATATGAAAGTAGGATTTTATGAAAATAATAAAAATAGATATTGAAGATGAAATATATCCAAAAAGATTATTAAAAATAAAAAATTGTCCAATTAGTTTATATGCATTAGGAAATATTAGTTTATTAAATAGCATACATACAATAGGAATAGTAGGAGCAAGAAGATGTACTGATTATGGAAGAAAAGTTACTTATGATTTTTCTAAAAAATTATCTAAAAATGGAATTTGTATAATCAGTGGTATGGCTGTAGGAATAGATACAATTGCAAATAGTTCATCTGTAGAAGAAGTAGGAAAAACAATTGCTGTTTTAGGAAGCGGATTCAATTATATTTATCCAAAAGAAAATGAATGGTTATTCAATAAAATATTAAATAATGGAGGATGTATAATAAGCGAATATGAACCTAATGTAGAGCCAGATTTAAGTAAATTTCCAATTAGAAATAGAATAATAAGTGCTTTGTCAGATGCAATGTTAGTTGTAGAAGCAGAAAAAAGAAGCGGAAGCAATATTACAGCTAGATATGCCAAAAAAGAAGGCAAAACAATATTTGCAATACCTAATAATATTTATGTTGCTACAGGAGTAGGAACTAATAAATTAATTAAAGAAGGAGCAATATTAGTTACAAAACCAGAAGAAATTATGGAAGAATTGAAGATAAATAATAATTCTTCTATTAAACAGGAAAATGTGAATAGTGTGGAAATAGACAATAAAAATAAAGATAAAAATGTAAAAGAGAACGAAGTAAACTTTATAAAAAAAGAATATATTCCTATTTATAGAATATTATCAGATACACCAATTCATATTAACGAAATATGCAAAAAATTAAATATGGATGTAAAAACAGTTTCTAGTATTATAACAATGATGGAATTAGAAGAATATGCTATTCAAATACAAACAAATTATTTTATAAGAAAAATTGAAGAAACATAAGAATTTAATGAAAAGGAGAGAATATTAAATAATGTATTTTAAACATGAAGTGGGAAAACTAGGGGAGAAAATAGCATGTGAATATTTAGAAAGTAATGGATACAAAATTATACAAAGAAATTTCACAACCAAAAAAGGCGAAATAGATATAATTGCTAGAGATAATGAAGAAATTGTTTTTATAGAAGTAAAAACCAGATCTAATTATAAATATGGTAAACCGGTAGAAGCAGTGAATGAAATAAAACAAAGGCATATGTTAAATACAATAAAATATTATTTATACATAAATAAATTAGAAAATAATTTTATAAGAATAGATACTATAGAAATTTTTCTACATAAAGATTCTTGTAAAATTAACCATATAAAGCAAATTTTTTAATTGTAGATAAATTATTGATTTTTTATATTAAAAAATATATAATGCAGAAAAAAGAATCTAAAAATAAAACTTTTATAAATTTAAAAGAAAGGAAATAGTAGCATATGATGCTATAGGTGAAAATTATGAAAAATTTATTTATAGAATATCCAAAATGTTCAACATGTAAAAAAGCTAAAAAGTGGTTACAAGAAAATGGTATAGAATTTGATGATAGGCATATTATAGAAAATAATCCATCAAAAGAAGAATTAAAAGAATGGATTAAAAAGAGTGGAAAAGAAATAAAAAAATGGTTTAATACAAGTGGTTTAAAATACAAAGAATTAAATTTAAAAGATAAAATTGCGACAATGACTGAGGAAGAAAAAATAGAGATTCTTTCTTCAGATGGAATGCTTGTAAAAAGGCCTATATTTATTAGTGATAAAGGGATATTAATAGGATTTAAAGAAGATGAATGGACAGAAATGTTAAAATAGAAGATGAAATTATCATAAATTAGATAACTGAGAGTGTATAAATTTAGGATTAAGATATACACTCTATTATTATGCCATAAATAATCACATTAAGATAGTAAATATATAACGAATATATTGAAAAATAAAGTAAAATAGTATATACTAGTTAAAAATGTAGAATAAAATAGAAATATAAAACAGGAGGTGAAAAATATGAGAATGAAATTATATTTTAATTTAGAAAACAATGTTATAGATGTGCAGTACAGAAAATCAATAATTAGTTGGATAAAACATGCAATACAAGAATACGATGAAAAACTTTTTGAACAAATGTATAATGGAAATCAAAAAAAGACATTTTGCTTTGCTACAATTTTGCCACGTCCAAACTTCCAGGAAGAAAAAATTATTTTAGATAATAATCAATTCTATATAATATTTTCAGCATACAATTATAGTTATGCTTTACATTTATATAATAGTTTTTTAGCACAAAAATATAAAAGTTTTCATCTAAATCAAAATTCAATGACTTTAGTTTCTTTATCCATGATACCAGAAAAAACAATATTAACAAATTCTATAAAAATAAAGATGTCTTCACCATTAGTTGTTAGAAATCATAACAGGGAGACATTAAAAGATATGTATTATTCATATGAAAGAAATGAATTTAATGAATATTTAAAAATAAATATTTCAGAGCAATTGCAATTTGAAAACTTAGACTTAAGTTTGCTTGCAGGATTTAGTATTGAACCCATAAATGCAAAAAAAATTGTGATTCCAGTTTATGAAAAAATGATAGAATGCTCTATAGGAGAATTTGAACTAAAAGGAAAAACTAAACTATTAGATTATCTATATAAAGCAGGCGTTGGCACGAAAAAAGCGATGGGATTTGGTTTATTCGAAATAAAATAAAAAAATTTAATTATTTTGGTAATAATATTTAAAAGGTCTGTAGATCTTTAATAAGCTAAACACACAAAATGATTTTACAGCTTATATCAAAAATATAGGTGAAAGGAGGAAAAAATGGAGGAATTTAGTGTATCATTAAATAATTTTTTATTTAATAGCGGAATTCTAGGATTTTATAGAATATTAGAACATGTAGATAAAAAACTTTTTATAAATATTAACGGAAATACTCTTACAATAAAAAAAGAAGCATTGGATCATTTCGAAGATGACTATATAGATGCCATGCTAAATACATTTGAGGAAGATACTAAATGGTATTCACTTGTTAATAATAAAAATAAAATAAGCAATATGGATGTAAATGATAAGAAACAGTTTGAAGAAAAATATAAATCTATCAAAAAAGCGATGGATAGTGCAAGTTACAAGTCTGGATATGAAAGTATAAAAGATATTTCAGAAATAAATCCATATGAATTATTGAATGAAGTAAAAAAAGTAGAAAATGAAAATCAAAAAGAAATGTTAATAAAGATAATAGAACATTTAGAAAAGTACAAAGATGTATATTGTATGAAAGACATTATATACACCAAAATTAATTGCTTTTGGGAAGGAAAAGCATTTTTAAATAGGAATGCAAATAAGAACGATATTAAAGAAGAATATAAAAAAACATTTGTAGAACCGGCGAGAAAATATCTGGAAAATATGAAGAAAAGCGAATACAAATGTATTGAATGTGGAAACGATATAAGCAAATCTGAAGCAGATGGAATGAGCTGGCTTTGTGATATTGGAGTAGATATGAATAGAAAAAAGTCGGGCTTTTGGAATTTTAGGGAAGATGCTCTTCTCTGCCCAATATGTAGTTTAATTTATTCGTGTGTACCGTTAGGATTTTATATGATAGGAAGCAATGGCATTTTTGTAAATAATAACGAAAGTTTTGCTGAATTAAAAAGGGATAATGTAAAATATGATAAAGATGAATTAATAGAGCAAACAAGCATTGAAAGTACATATAATAAAATTATACAAAGATACGTAAACAAGATTAGTAATATGGAGTATAAAACGAGAAATGAACATGAGCCAACTAATATACAAGTTGTAACAAGAGTAGGAGACAAAGACGATAAACATTATGTATTTAATGTTATTTCAAAAGATAAGCTAGAAATTATAAATGAAGCTTTAAAGGATTTTGAAATAATATCAAAGAGTAATGTGTATCAAGAAGTATTAAACAATTTGCTTCATGGAATAAAACAATATAATTTGATAGACAGGATATTAAAGCAGAATAAAAATATAGAAATAGTAAGAAATATTTTAAACATAGAAGTAGCAAGTATGAAGGGAGGAAAGAAAATGGAAGAAGAGTTAGAAGATATGATAAAAGCAGGTGAAAGTTTACGAAAGACAATGTATGTTAGTGGAGAAAATTTAAATAAACTAAAATCGTATTATTATAGACTTCAAGGAGCTTTGAAAGCAAATAGACAGGATAAGTTTATGCAAATATTTACAATGTTTTATGGAGGTATGGAAAGACCAATGCCAAATTGCAAAGCAATATTAGAACTAATGTCAAAACCTGAAAAATTTAGGTTATTAGGTTATGCATATGTATATGGATTAGGAAAAATGATAGATAAGAAAGGAGAAAATGAAAATGAAGAATAAAGGTTTAACAATAACAATGGTAATAGATGCAGAAAGTGCAAATTATGGAGAGGGATTTAATAATATAACAACATTAAAAAAATTAACAAGAGGAGATGGAAGCACATACACATATATTTCAAGACAAGCCCTAAGATATAATATAGTAGAGCAAATGAAATGCGACAATACACCTGTAGAACCAATAGGAAAAGGTGATAAGAAAGTTATCCAATTTCATCCAGATGCTACAATTAAAGACTACCCAGAGATAGATCTATTTGGATATATGAAAACAGAAAATGGAAATTCCGCCAATACAAGAACAGCAGTTGTAAGATTAAGTAATGCTATTTCATTAGAAGAATTTGAAGCAGATACAGATTTCTTAACTAATATGGGACTAGCTAAAAGAATAAACGAGAATAATTCAATAGCACAAAGCGAAATTCATAAATCATATTATGCATATACAGTAACTATTGATTTAGATAAAGTTGGAGTAGATAAAGATATAGAAATATCAGAAGAAGAGAAGAAAAAAAGAGTAAAAGATTTATTAAAGACAATTCAATTTTTATACCGTGATATAAAAGGAAGAAGAGAAAATCTATCACCAATATTTGTTATAGGTGGAATATATGATAGAAAAAATCCATTCTTCGAAAATAGAATACAAGTAGTAAATAACAAACTAAATGTAGATATTTTAAAAGATATTGTAAATTCTGATGAAGATGTAAAAAATAATACGAAAGTAGGATATGTAGAAGGTACATTTGAAAACAATAATGAAATAAAAGAAAAATTGCAAGCAGAAAAAATAGGTGAATTTTTCGATGAATTAATAAGGAAGATAGAGGAGGAGTGCTAGAGTGCAAGTAATTAGAGTAATTGCAAGACAAACTTTAGCATCTTATAAAAAGCCAAGTAGTATGCAGGTTAAGGAAACATATCCTCTTCCACCGTATTCTACAGTAATTGGAATGGTTCATGCAGCATGTGGCTTTGAAAATTACGTGGACATGGACGTTAGTATACAAGGCTCATATTATTCTACAGTAAATGATATTTATACAAGATATGAGTTTAAACCAAATTACTACGAAAAGGGTAGACATTCTATAAAAATAGAATCTAGTACAGGGATTACAGGATTAACTGTTGGACCTGCACATATAGAATTATTAACAAATGTAAGACTTATTTTTCATATTAAACCTGAAGACGAGAGTATGTTAGATATTATATATAATGGATTAATGAAACCAAAAGAATACTTAAGCTTAGGCAGAAAAGAAGATTTGTTAGTAATAGAAGATGTTAAAGTTGTAAATATAGAAGAAAAAGAACTTGCAGAGGATTATACTTTAGAAAATGATATATATATTCCGTGGAGCAATGGAATAAAAGAACATTTAAAATTATATGGCACAATGTATAATTTAAATAAGGAATATAGTATAAATCCTAAGACAAAATTAAGATATTGGAAAAAGCAGATAAAGGTAAATTATGTTGCTAAAAAATCTGTATTATGTGAAGATACAAAAGTAAATACTGATGGGAAGTATTTAGTTTATCTTGCATGAAAGTATTAGACGGGTGAAAGATATATAAGGTAATAGAGAAAATGATAAGCATTCATAATTATGTGAGCTTTTCAGCAAAGAGTTAAATGGGGTGGAATTTGATTGGAAAATGAAGCATTAGCAAAATCGAAGAATAAGAAAACGATTAAAGAACATACACGAGATTTACTTTATCAGTTTAGAATACTTAAGAGTATATATCCATATATACTGACAAAAGAAGATTGGGGAATTCTAAGAAGAGGGGCAGTGTATCATGATCTGGGAAAGATAAATTCAAAATTTCAAAATAAGTTATATAAAAAATTGGGGTATAAAGAATTTTTAGAAGAATTAGATGATGCTGATGAAGTTCCTCATAATTTCTTAAGTCCACTATTTATTAATACAAAAAAATATGAGAAAAAATATGGAACAATAAAGACAGCAATATTATTAAGTTCAGTATATTATCATCATGATAGAACATTCAAAGGAATATCTGAAAATGATATTGAAGATATTAGAAAACAGGCAAAATATTTAGGAATATCTAAAGACAAAGTAAAAAAATATTCTGAAAAGTACATATTAAGACCCAAAAATAGCGTAGATCGTGAAATTTTAGAAGGAAAAATCTATATACAAATAAAAGGGTTGCTAAATAGATTAGACCATATAGCAAGTTTGGATAATCCGAATGTGAATATTGAAGAAAGTGTATATGATGGTAAACAGACAGTTGCAGATAAAGTAAAAGAAAAAATTAGCAACTCGTATAGAGAGGTACAAAAATACATGCTAGAAAATACTAATGAAAATCTTGTTGTGATTTCACCTACCGGAAGCGGAAAAACAGAAGCAGCTTTATTATGGATAGGTGATAAAAAGGCTTTTTACACACTGCCATTAAAAGTTTCTATTAATGCAATGGAAAAAAGAATATCAAAAGATATTGATTATTCAAAAGCATTATTATTACATTCTGATGCGTATGTTTATTATGAACAAGAGGACAAAAAACCAGAAAAAGGTATAGTGAAGAAGGAAACAGAACTTGACAAATATGAAAGAGCAAAGAAAATGTCTGCACCTTTAATAATTACTACTATAGACCAGCTATTTAAAATAGTATTTAAATACAATGGGTATGAAGAAATATTATCAACATTAAGCTATTCAAAACTGATAATTGATGAAATACAAATGTATTCACCAGAACTAGTTGCATACATTTTACTTGGTTTAAAAATGATAACAGACGTAGGAGGTAAATTCGCAATAATTACTGCAACATTTCCAGACTTTTTATATGATAAAATGAATGAATTAAAAATTCCTTTTAAAAAGCAAGAAGAAAGATTTAAACCACATATAGAAAATAGGCATAAAATTAAACTTCTAGAAGATAAAGAATTTGACTTTGAAGAAATAAAAGAAAAGGCAAAAACTAAAAAAGTACTTATAATAGCTAATACAATAAAAAGAGCACAGGCTATTTATGAAAAATTGCAAGAAGAGCCTAATGTTCATTTATTGCACAGCCATTATATAAAAAAAGATAGAAAACTGCTAGAAGACGAGATATTGCGTTTTGGAAATAGTAAAAATGATAATAGTAGTGGAATATGGATCTCAACTCAAATTGTTGAAGCAAGCTTAGATATAGACTTTGATGTTCTGTATACTGAATTATGTTCTATAGACAGCTTGTTGCAACGTATGGGGAGGGTTTTTAGAAAAAGAGAATATTTCGAAGCAGAGCCAAATGTTTATATTCTAAATAATATGAATGGAGTACCTTATATAATAGATGCAGATGTATATGAATATACTTTAAAACAGTTACAAAATTTTAAAAAGGGCAATTTAACAGAAAAAGACAAACAAAAACTGATACATAATATTTTTAGTTTGCAAGAAAATAAAGATTTGGCAAAATCGAAATATTATAACAAAATTAAAGATACAATTAATAATCTTCAACATATACGACCATATAGAATGCCATCAAAAGAAATTTTGGAAAAATTTAGAAAAATCCAAAACGTGTCATTAATTCCAGACAACATATATGATGAGCTTAATAATGATGGAAGTATTGACAAATGGAAAGAGATACTAGGATCTAGTACAAATAAAACTTCTGATAAGATAAAAGTAAAAGACGAAATTAGAAATTATGTAGTTAACGTTAGATGGCATCCAAAGCTTGATATGCAAGGAAATGAACTGTTTTATAAAGGAAGCAATATATATAGGACTAGTTATTCATATGAATTTGATAAAGAATGTAAAAAAGGATTAGGCTTAATAATGAATAATTTGCAAAATGAAGGATATTTTGATGAGTAATACTGATTATATCTTTCGACCTCCAATAATACCAAAAACATGGAGGTACGACAGATGAGAAAATTACTGATACAGAAGGTTTTTGGAAAATATGATGATTAAAAATTACTATTAAAATTAAAAAAATTAATTGATCGACAGATATGAGGTAAAGATGCACTAAAATAAAAGTGGTTGAATCAAACCTGTTTTAATATAAATATAATAGAATGTAAATATATTTTCTGATAGCCAATTCAAATCCGCATTTATAGTTTTAATATAAATATAATAGAATGTAAATTTTTATTTTGACGAGGAAAAAGGAAATAGACCTATTGTTTTAATATAAATATAATAGAATGTAAATTAATAAGATAACATAACGACTAAACAAACCTAGTCAGTTTTAATATAAATATAATAGAATGTAAATTTCCTACACAGATTTAATTTAAATGACAGTTCACTGTTTTAATATAAATATAATAGAATGTAAATGCAGAAAGATTAGCTAATTTCATTCCTTTGCTTTCGTTTTAATATAAATATAATAGAATGTAAATTCTAATAAAGCTGTTTTATTAACTTCTCTATTAGGTTTTAATATAAATATAATAGAATGTAAATTTTTTGTAGTGTTACAATTGATGTGAAACAAAAAATATAGAAAAAAAGTGATTCAAGTAGTATAATTGAATTGTTAGGAAAATTATACGAA
>CAJFUM010000064.1 GCA_904420285.1 uncultured Clostridia bacterium
CGGGAATCGAACCCATGTCTCCGCCGTGAAAGGGCGATGTCTTAACCGCTTGACCACGGGGCCAGAAATCTGTACTAGGACTTTTAGTTTAATTCTTAGAAGTCCTAGTGGATTGGTGAGCCATCGCGGACTCGAACCGCGGACAACTTGATTAAAAGTCAAGTGCTCTACCACCTGAGCTAATGACCCAGATTTCGAAATGCGTCCAATACGTGAACGCAAGTATAATTTTAAACTATTTTTTTTGTTTTGTCAATACAATTTACAAAAATATTTAATTTTCCCCACCAATTTTTTTTTTAATTATCAAAAATGATATTTTTAGTATAATTAATTATTAAAAAATCAGTCTAATTTGACATAAAATATCAACTTATTGTATAATATATATATATTCACTAGTAGACGATTTTGTGGTCAACTAGTTGTAACGTACTTTGAAAAAGAAAAAATCGCATTTCGATGAAATGCAAATTGAAAAGGAGAGACTATAATGTATCAGCATAAGGTTTTTGGGCACAAGATTTCCATTGATACTCCGGTGAAGATTTATGAAAGCACTACAAGTTATGAAGAAGTATCTTTGTGGAAGTTTTACAACCAACAATTCTCAGAGAATCAAAAGTCTGTAGCTATTGTACTTGATGTCGATGGCACTTTGAATGAGAATAGCGATAGCTTACTCTCTGCAACGACTCAGTATCAGCATCAGACACACGATTTTATGCTTGCTATTGCAACTGGCAGAACTATCACTGAGCGGCTATATTCCACCAAACATCAAGGCAAAAAAGGGTTTGCAAATTTGGTTGATTTGCTTATTGGGCAAAATGGTTCTGTAGTAAAGATTGGAAACAAACTTTACGCAATTCCTTTTACTCCTAAGCAGCTGAACAAAGCTATTACATCTTCTTTGAGGATTCTTGGTTTGAACCATACCAGCGAGCTCTTCCGTGGAGAGCACCTTTGCATTCATGTTCTGCAAGATAGTCCTAATGGACTTGTGGAAAAGGTTTGCATTCCAGTTGCTGCTGGTAAAGATTCTCGGAGAATGCAAACGATACTGTCTCAGTACGATAGTATTGTTTCAGCTTACCGTGCAGGTGCTTTGACACCAACCTTTTATGGTTTGGCAATCGCTGAATACCTGAAAAGAGGTATGCCGGACTATCTAATCGATGTGTTGTATGAAGATGAGTTGTATGATTCTTTGGTAACAGAACTTACACTAGTAGGTGCTGACCTTACAAAGAAAGAAGAGCTCATTCAGCAGGAAGGTATTCCTGCTAGTGTTCAACAGCACATTGCAGATAGAGAACCCGGTACTCGTGGAGCAGAGCAAGACATCCATCCAGATATTCTGGATATTGGTATTATTGACAAACGGCTGAACATGGAAGCCATCAATTCTGCTATCCATTCCATTAATGGTGTAACATTTGGCATGGGCGACCAAGCCAATGACACTCACCTCTTTGCAGTGAATTATCCCTCAGTTGTTCTTCCTAGAGATGAACACGGTGGCTGGAGCTTTTCCATTGGAATGGCTCAAAAGTCCAAAGAGTCTGGTAATTCGGTATGCTTCATTAAGCCTGCAGGTGAGGAGTATGGCAACAATTTTCTTATTGGCCTTATGAGTTGTTTGACAAAATCTAAAATGGTAGCTTTTTGGAATAACTATCACGAAAGTGAAGTAAACCAGAAGCTGAAGCAAATGTTGCTTTCAATGGAAAATAACTAACTTCTCTATCCACAAAATCAAACCAGAGGGGATTAATTCCCTCTGGTTCTTTTTATACTTAATTAATTATCTTAGATTATTTATTATTAATTATTTATTTTATCTAATAATTCATTAACATCTAGTCCATGTACTTCACATGCTTCTTCTAAAGTTTCTGCTTGTGATGCAGGACAACCTAAACAATGCATACCTGCTTCCATTAATACTTCTGCCTTTTCTGGTGCAGCTTCAAGTAATTCTCCAATTTTTGTATCTTTATTAAATTTCATATTTATATCTCCTTTACATAATAATTTAGTTATACAACTAATAAAATTTTAACATAATTTTTAAAAAAAGTATAGACAAATATAAAAATTTGTTATATTATTGGTATAATTTGGAAAGGTGGTGTTGTCATTTAATTTATTAGATTTATTCTTTATATTATTTATTATTCATCTTTTTTTAACTCTTTATTCAATTTATTTATTTTTCAATAATAAAATCTTTCATAATTCACAAGGTTCTAAATTAAATTTAAAATCTAAATTTTTTTAATTCTTAGGAGGTTAAATTATAAAACGTTTTCTTTTTATTATAATTATATCCATCTTATATTGTTTAGTTGGTTTTATACTATTTCAAGATATTTTAATATCTACATCAGTTATTATTCCATATGGTATACATCCTTTTGATATTTGTGTTAAAAACCCAGATTTATGGCAATATATTAAAATCATTTTTTGTATTACTTATATTTTTTCATCATTAATAATTTCTAATTTTTTTTATTCTATTTTTCTACAATTTATAAATTATTTATCTAAATATATTAAAAATATTATTAATGTTATTTTTAAATTTAAAAATTTATTTATTTTTAAAAAAATTTATTATTTATTTAATTTATTAATTAATAAATTAAATAATAAAAATATGAAAAAAAAATATACTTTTTTTGATTCTAATATTTCTAAAGAATTAATAAATTATCCTAATAAAAAAATTGTAAATAAAATGAATTATAATACAAAAAATATATTAAAAATATTTGTTGGAATTACAGAAAATAATAAAGATAATATTTATTTATTGGATAAAAGTTTATTTCAAAATATTTTAATAACAGGAACTATTGGAACTGGAAAAACTAGTAGTGCAATGTATCCATTTACAAAACAATTAATAGAATTTTGTAATAATGATTTTAATAATAAAATTGGAATGCTTATATTAGATGTAAAAGGAAATTATCATAAAAAAGTATTAGAATTTGCCACTAATTCTAATAGAATCGATGATGTTATTATAATTAAATTAGGAGGAAAATATAAATATAATCCTCTTCATAAACCTAATTTAAAACCTTCAGTTCTAGCTAATAGATTAAAAACAATATTATTATTATTCTCTCCAAATAATACTGAAAGTTACTGGCTTGATAAAGTAGAACAAGCTCTGACAGAATGTATAAAATTATGTAGATTATATAATAATAATTATGTAACATTTGAAGAGATACATAAATTAATTTCTATTCCTAATTATTATATAGAAAAAATAGACTATCTTAGAGAAAAATTTATTAATAATTATTTTTCTAAACAAGATATTTATAATTTAATTTCTTCATTAAATTTTTTCCAAAAAGAATTTTTTTCTTTAGATATACGTACACTTTCTATTTTAAAATCTGAAATAACAAGAATTACAAATGTTTTTATTTCAGATTATGAAATATATAAAACCTTTAATCCCCCAAAAGAAGAATTGAATTTTTATGGATTTGAAGATTTAATAAATACAGGAAAAATCGTTGTTTTAGATATGAATATATCAGAGTATAGAAATTTATCTAAAATAATTGCAGCATATTTAAAACTAGATTTTCAAACTGAAGTTATGACAAGACTTGCTAATAATTTTGAGACTTCTAATCGAATAGTAGCTTTTATATCAGATGAATACCATGAATATGTTACTACATCAGATAGTGAGTTTTATGCTCAAAGTAGAGAAGCTAAATGTATTAATATAGTGGCAACTCAGAGTTATACATCACTTTTAAATTCTTTAAATAATAAATATTCTGTAGAAGTAATATTACAAAATTTAGTTAATAAATTTTGGTTTAGAACTGATGATATTTATACAATTGAATCTATACAAAAACAAATTGGAAAAGAGTATAAAGAAAAAATTTTAAAAAGTATATCCGAAAATGCCAAGATAACAAATTATAGCTATATTACCGAATCTTTAAATTCAACAGATTCAAATATCTCTGAAAGTATTAGTAAACAATTATATTATGAATATAAATTTGATACTAAATTTTTTACACAAGAATTAGAAAATTTTTGTTCACTTGCTTTTTTGTCAGATGGAAATAAAATAATTAATCCTCAAAAAATTTATTTAAAACCCTATTTTAAAAATTAATTTTTAATGTTTTTTGTTTTTATTTTTTAATATTTTCACTTTTATCATTAAATTTTTAGGAGGTAATAATATGAAAAAAAGAAAAAGATATTTTTTTATTTTATATATTTTTTATATTATATTTATATCATTAGTATTATTTATTAATTTATTTTCAATATCTTCTTTCGCAGGATTATTTGATAATACTCCCGAACTTGTTGATACTTTAAATAATGCACTAGAAGATATTGAAGGCTGGTTAATTACACTTGCTACTCCTGCAGCTGCTGTAGCAGTCGGTGTTGGTGTATTTATGAAAAAATTTAGTTTTGGTGATGAAGAAAGAATACGAATTTCTAAAAAATTAATTAGAGGTTCTTTGTTTTCTTATGGTTTTATTTTAGCAATTAATCTTATTTTATCTGCAATTCGTTCTTTAATTGAATGATAATACTTTAATAAAGTTATTTTGTGTCCTGTATTATAATTTTTTTAATAATCTATAATCTTTTATTTAATAATTCTTACATAATTAGGAGGTTCTTTTGGAAGAAGTTATTTCTAATACAGCTAATTTTTCCGATATAATTATTAATACTATTAATAGTTTATTAGGTTCTTTATTTTCATCTATTGATAATAGCGTATATAATGTTTTAGATAATTTTGCTTTTATCAATTCTAATATACTTACAGATTCTTTTTTTGAAAAAGCATTTGGATATACTTCTAATAATGGTTTATTATTCATTGCTAACTCTTTATTAACCGCTGTTTGTATTTATTATTGCTTCAAATTAATTTATTCACATTTTACTGGAATACAAATAGAAAGGCCATATCAATTTATTTTTAAATTATTAATTTTTGGTATATTTATTAATTCTTCATTTTTTATTTGCGAATTCTTCTTACATTTTACATCTCTTATTACTGATGCAATTAGAGATGTGGGTACAAGTATTGTTGGAGAAAAGATTTATTTTTCTTCTCTTATTGAAAATATAAATTCAGTTATAACTTTAGATTCAAATAGTATAAATGTTTTTTCTTTTGATGGTATGTTAAAAAGTTTAATTTCTGTTAGTTTTATAAGTCTATTATTTTCATATTCACTTAGATATATTATGATAAAAGTGCTTTTACTTATTATGCCATTTGCATTTCTTACATTAATTAATCAATCTAGCTCATGGTTTTTTAAAGCTTGGTTAAAAATCTTTTTATCTTTATTATTTATTCAGCCATTTATATCCATTATTTTAATAATAATATTTGCATTAGATTTTAGTAGTGTAGATATTGCTAATAAAGTTTTATGTATTGGAGCTATTTTTGCTCTAATTAAGGCAAATTCATATGTTCAACATTTTATAGGAGGTATCACAATTGATGTATCAAATAATTTTAGATTAATGAAAATGAAAAATAATTTGTAATAATAAACTTTTGAAAGGAGGCAAGTATAATTTTTATATATTATACTTAAATGTTTTATGAAATTTATTTTTCCTCAAAATTATAATTTTAATAGTAAATTCCTTGGATTTATTGATTATAGTACTGTAATTTTAAATATTATATGGGGTATTATTGTATTTATATTAGTATATTTTTTTATACCTAATATTACTATAAGAATTGGAATATTTATAATTCTTTTTTTACCTTTTGCTTTATTAAGTATAATAGGTTTTAATCATGAAAAAATTATATATATTTTTAATTACTTATATAAATATATAAAATCTCCTAAAATTTATTTATATAAATAATATTGTTGTTGTTAAATATATCTTTTTTATACTTCATAATTATCTTTCAAAAATTTTTATAATTTTTTAAATTTCCCTAATTTCTGTTTTTTCTACAAAAATCTTATCCTTTCTACCTTTTTCTATAAAATATCGTGTTTTTTTGAATTGTAAATTAGTGTAGAAAATGATATAATCATAAACATACTTTTAGCAGGGGGAATATTTATGAAATTAGAAAATGCAGATTTATCTTCTTTATTTTCAAATACAGTATTACCAGATATATTCTTTTCAGAATATTTATCTGAAGCAAATGGAGATTATATTAAGGTATATTTATATATCGTTTTTTTATCTAAATATGATAAAGATATAAAAATAAATGATTTATCTAAAAAATTAGTTCTTCCTGTAAAAACTATACAAGATGCTATGAAATATTGGGAAGATCATGAAGTATTAACCAAAAAAAGTACTGGTTATATTGTAAATAATCTACAAGAAATAGAGCTTCACAAATTATATAAACCAAAAACAGCTCTTTCTGCAGAGCAATTACAAAAATCAGCAGAAAATCAAAAACGTGCTAAAGCTATTGACTTTATAAATAATAAATATTTTTCTGGTCTTATGCCTACTACTTGGTATTCAGAGATAGAATTGTGGTTTAAAAAATACAATTTTGATGAAGAAGTTATGATAGCTTTATTTGGATATTGTTTTGATAAATCTGCTCTACACAAAAATTATGTACAAACTGTTGCTGAAGCATGGAATAAAAATAATATTAAAAATTTTAATGATTTAGATATTTATTATGAAAAGCAAGAAAAATTAAATGTAATAGCTAAAACAATATCAAAAAAATTAGGCTTGGCTAGACCACTTACTCAATATGAGTATGCGTATATTGAAAAATGGAATATAGATTATGGATATGGTTTAGATATAATAGAAATAGCTTTAAAAAAGACTACATCTAAAGCTAATCCTAATTTTGATTATTTGGATAAATTATTAACAGATTGGAATTCTAGGGGATTTAAGACTGTTGATGCAATTAAAAATTTCTTATCAGAAATTAAACAAAAAAATAAGAATATTAAACAAATGGCTAAAGAAACTGGATATGATAAATATGAGCAAAGAGCATATGAGAATTTTGATAATTTATATGCTAATTTTAAAAAATAGAATGTGAGGTTTTTTATGTCTGATAATATTTTAAAAAATATATTAGCACAATATAACAGAAAAAAAGTTAAAGCTGAATATGATGCTGAAATAAGAAAGCAAGAATTATATAAAAAATTTCCTCAATTGCAAGAAATAGATGATAAGCTAACTAGTTTAGCAATTTCAACTGCAAAATCTTTAATTAATAATAATGATAAAGAGGTTTTAAATAAATTAAATAGTGATATTGATGCTTTAAAAAATAAAAAAATACAAATATTGAAATCTCTTAATATATCAGAAAATTATTTTCTGCCTAAGTATGAATGTAGTATATGTAAAGATACCGGATATGTTACTAACCAAGATTATGTGAGCTCAATGTGTAGTTGTTTAAAACAAAAATTATATGATATACAATATAATAAAGCTAATATATCTAATCTTAATACTCAAAATTTTGATACTTTCTCTGATATGTTTTATTCTGATGAAGTTAATGAGGAAAAATATCATTCAAATATTTCTCCTAGAGAAAATATTAATATAATAAAAAAAATTTGCTTTAATTTTATAGAAAATTTTGATAATAAAGAACAACATAATTTATTATTTACTGGTAATACTGGCCTTGGTAAAACATTTCTTTCTAGTAGTATTGCTAATGAATTAATAAAAAAAGGAAAAAATGTTTTATATCAAACTGCACCTGTTATGTTAGATAGTATAATAGATTATAGATTTGGAAAATCTAATTCTTCAAATGTATTAGATAGCATTTTAAATGTTGATTTATTAATTATCGATGATCTTGGGACAGAATGTATAAATAATATGAAATTTTCTGAATTATTTAATATAATAAATACAAGACTATTAAATCAAAATAAAATAACTAAAACAATTATTTCTACTAATTTGAGTTTGAAAAATTTATATTCTAATTATGATGAAAGAATTGTTTCAAGAATTGTTGGCAATTACGATATATGTTATTTTTTTGGTGAAGATATTCGTTTTAAAATAAGAAAATAAAATAAAAAATAAAGGATATTAATCAATATGTAATTAATATCCTTTATTTTGGTTTTATTTAAATTTCTCATTTAAATTTTTTATTGTATCTAAAATAATTTTTCTACAATTTGATAGATCTCTATATTCTTTATCTAATTTATTTATAAAGCTATTTATCAAATTATCCTGCTCTTTTTTTAAATTTGCTAAAGTTGTTCCCTCTTCTAATAATTTATATGAAGGATATAATTCTAGCTCTACTAGAACCCTTAAATAATGTTCTTTTTTTGGATCTTTATGATTTATTATTATCACTTCCTCTTTAGTCTTGCTTATCATCCATTGGTATTGTTTCTATACTTACTACTTTTCCTTCATTAGTTCTCATTAGAGTTACCCCCTGTGTTGTTCTTCCTAATATGCTAATATCAGCAACTCTTAATCTAATTATTGTTCCTGTATCTGTAATAAGCATAACATCTTCATCATCACTTGCAATCCTTATACCTACTAGGTTTCCTGTTTTTGGAGTTACTTTATATGTACTTACTCCTTTTCCTCCTCTGGTTTGAACTCTATATTCTTCTAATTCAGTCCTTTTTCCGAAACCATTTTCTGTTATTGCAAGTAAAGTTGCTTTACTTCCATGTATTATTGATTCCATACCTATAACATAATCATTATCGGCTAATCTAATACCTATAACACCTTGTGATACTCTACCTACAGGTCTAACATCTTTTTCATCAAATGTAATACAAATTCCTTCATGAGTAACTAATACTACATTATCTTCTCCATCAGTTAATCTTACATCGATAAGCTCATCATTTTCTTTTAAAGTGATTCCTATTAAGCCACTTTTTCTTACAGACATATATTCATTCAAGGCTGTTTTCTTTATTAAGCCATTTCTTGTAGCCATTAATAAATATTTTCCATCAGCAAAGTTCGCAATAGGTATAACAGCAGATATTTTTTCTCCACCGTCTAACATTAGTAAATTTACAATTGCTGTTCCTTTAGCAGTTCTACCTGCCTCTGGAATTTCATATCCTCTTAATCTATATACCTTGCCTTTATTGCTAAAGAATAATATTGTATCATGAGTAGAAGCAGTAAATATTTGTTTAACAAAATCTTCTTCTCTAGTAGCTATACCAGTTATTCCTTTTCCCCCTCTTTTTTGGCTTTTATATGTATCTATTGGCATTCTCTTAATATATCCAAAATGAGTTAAAGCAACAACACACTGTTCCTCTTTTATTAAATCTTCTACTTCGAATTCTCCTTCAGCTGCAACTATTTTAGTTTTTCTATCATCACCAAATTTATCTTTAATTTCTAATAATTCTTCTTTAATAATATCATATACAAGTTTATCACTAGCTAAAATTGCTCTTAAATGTTCAATTAATTTCATTAATTCATTATATTCTTCTTCTATTTTTTCTCTTTGCAATCCAGATAAAGTCTTTAATCTCATATCTAATATAGCTTGTGCTTGTACGTCTGAAAGACCAAATCTTTCCATTAATCTTTCTTTAGCATCATCATATGAATTTCTAATTATATCAATTACTTCATCAATATTATCTAATGCTATTTTTAAACCTTCTAAAATATGTGCCCTAGCCAATGCTTTATCTAAATCAAATTGAGTTCTACGAAGAATTACATTTTTTCTATGGTCTATATAATATTCTAAGCACTGTCTTAAAGTTAAAATTTTTGGTTCGCCATTTACTAAAGCAAGCATTATAACTCCAAAAGTTTCTTGCATTTGAGTAAATTTAAATAATTGATTTAAAATTACTTGTGCATTTACATCTCTTTTTAGTTCTATAACAACTCTTACTTTTTCTTTTCTATCTGATTCATCTCTTACTTCTGATATTCCTTCAATTCTTTTTTCTTTTACTAAGTTTGCAATATTTTCAATTAATTTAGCTTTATTTACTTGGTATGGTAGAGATCTAACAATTATTCTTTGTTTATTTCCACTCATTTCTTCGATCTCTGCTTCTGCCCTCATTATAATTTTGCCTTTACCTGTAGTATATGCCTCTTTAATACCTTCTCTGCCTAATATTAATCCTTCTGTTGGAAAGTCTGGACCTTTTATTATTCCCATAAGTTGTTCATCTGTAACATTATCATCTTCTATAATTTTAATTATACCATTTATTACTTCTGTTAAATTATGTGGAGGAATGTTTGTAGCCATACCTACTGCAATTCCAGAAGATCCATTTATTAAAAGTGTAGGTATCTTAGCTGGTAAAACAGTTGGTTCTTGTAATCTATCATCATAATTTGGCATAAAATCTACTGTATTTTTTTCAATATCAGTAAGCATTGTTTCTGCAATTTTTGACATTCTTGCTTCTGTGTACCTCATTGCAGCAGGAGCATCTCCATCTACAGAACCAAAATTCCCATGTCCATCAATAAGTGGATATCTAAGTGAAAAATCTTGTGCCATTCTTACCATTGCATCATATACTGAAGAATCTCCATGAGGATGGTATCTACCTAGAACAGAACCTACTGTATTAGCACTTTTTCTATATGGTTTATCTGAAGTAATTCCATCTTCATACATTGCATATAATATTCTTCTATGTACTGGCTTTAAACCATCTCTTACATCTGGAAGTGCACGAGAAACTATAACACTCATTGCATAATCTATATACGATGTCTTCATTTCTGTTTCAATATTTCTTTCAATAATTTTTCCTTCATTTTCTTCCATTTTATTATTTCAGTCCTTTCCATTTGTGTAATTTTATTACTCTTGTATTATACTATAAATTGCTTTTATTTTGCAAGTTTATATACAATTTTATTTCTCAAATTTTGCTTTTAAAACTTACTTTTATTTTAATAATTTTTATATATTTAATTTATTTAAAATAAAATTAAATAACACCAAATTTATTTAATTCTTATTAATAAATTTGATGTTACTTAATTAATTTAGGTTAATAAATTTGCTAGTTCCAATTGTTCTTTTGTTAAATTGAAATCTTGTCCATTATTTTTAATTAACATATGTAAATTTTCTATTACTCTTGCTTCTTTTAATGTATTTTCAATTGGCATTAATTCTTTTAATTTTTCTTTTATTTTATTATATTCTCTTTCCATTCCTTCAAAGTCTTTATTATTAAAATATTCTTTCCAATTGCTCTCATATTTTGCTAATTTTTCTGTCCCATCAATTTGTTGCATAAATTCGTTTTCTATTTTATTACTTACACTATTTAAAATTGCATCTTTACCATTACTAATTATACTTGCAACATTATCATTTATTAAACCAGATGAATTAGTTTTATTTATTACAGTATCTAACACACCAGATAATCCATCAATTAAACCTCCTGTTTTTATTGCATCTCTAGCTTGTGAAACATTTTCAAATTTTCCGGTAAATATTCCAAGTATACTTTTCCCCATATTTATTGCTCCATTTATAGCAGTATCAATTCCTTCCTTCAATCCTCCAGTAAATAGAGCATCCTTTACTTCTATTATGCCATCTTCTGCAAAATCTGGTAGTAACATTCTTAATCCAACATCTAAAGCTGAATTAATAACTTTTCCAAGTGTAGATTCTAAAAAAGAATTTTGTTCTTTTTCATTTACTAAATTATTTGTATTTTCTATATTTTGATTATTTTCTAAATCCATTTTACATTCCTCCTATTTTAATTCTAAATTTTTATTTATATTTAAATATTCTTTTCTAATTTTTTTGCTTAAAAAATTATTTTTATTATTTTTATTTATTAATTTATTATATTTATTATTATATTTTAAACTACCAATAATTTTAAATTCATTAAATATTTTTTTTAATAATTTTAAATCTATAGAATTTTCATTATATTTATTAAATATAATTTTAAATTTATTTTTATTTATTTTATAATTATTTATATATTTATCTAATAATTTTATCGATTTATTTATTTCTAAAAAATTAGTATCAGAAATAAATAAAATATAATCTGATAAATTCATAATAAATTTATTTAAATCATCATAATAATTACAATTTAAATCTATTAAAATATTATTATAATTATTTTTTAAATTATTTATTATTTTGTTTATTTCTATTTTATATGTATCAATACTAATACTTTTATCATTTGTCTTTAATTCTGATTTATTTTTTAAATAAATTAAATGCAATTTTTTATTTATTTTTATTATATTTTCTTTATTAAATTTATTTGAATTTAAATTAATCCCTAAAATTTTATGTATTGATTTATTATATAAATCTAAGTCCATTATTAAAGTTTTATTTTTTAAATATCTATTGGATTTTCCTAGATTAATAGTTATTATACTTTTTCCTACTCCATTTGGACCTGTAATACATATAATTTTTGTATTTTTTTTAAAATTATTATTTATTATTTTTTGCTTATTTTTTTTCGTGTTTTTTTTAAATTTATTTAAATTAATCTTTTTTAAATTATTTATAATATTAATTATAAAATTCTTTTTATTTTGTTTATCTAAAATTATTTTTTTTAAATTATCTATTTCTTCTTTTAAATTTTCTTCTATTTTTTTATTTTCTTCATTATTAATAATTTCTAATAATTCTTCTTTATCAAATAAATTTCCTCTTACAATTTTTACATCATATTTTTTTAATTCATTTTCTAATTCAATATTTTCTTTTTGAATAAAAATAATTATTATTAAATATTTATTAATTATTTTTATTTTATTTATTAAATCTTTTAATGAAATTTCTCCATTTAATTTTTCATTAATTATTAAAATATTTATATCTTTATATTGTTCTAGAGTTTCTAAAATTCCTTCTTTATATTGAATATCTTTTCCAATAATATTTATATTTTTTTCTTTTTTTAAACTTTCGTTTAACATTTCATTTCCAATGGCAGTAATAATATTTTTCATAATTATTTCCTTTATTTTTATAAAAATATTTAATTTAATTATTTTTTTATTATTTAAATTACATTATTTATTTTTTTCAATTAATTCTTTTTCAAAATCTGCGGAATCAATTTTTATTAAAATATGTTCATCATCAACAAACATTAAACACTCTCCTCTTTTTAAAGATTTTATTTCAATTTTTTCTTTTTCTGATAGATTAGTATATTGTTCTAATATTTTTATATTTTCTTCTTCTAATGAAAAAAATGTTTTTATACTAGAATTATTTATTATACTTTTTCCATAAGTTCCTTGTTCTAAACTAAAAATATCTGATATATCTTGTGTAATCGCAACTCCACTTCCACCATATTTTCTAATTGTTTTAAATATTTTATATATAAAACTTGCAACATCTTTATTTGAAGTAACACCTATTAGCCTCCAAATTTCATCTAAATATATTGCTTTTTTAATTTTTCTATCTTTTTTTATTTTATCCCAAAATAATTCTGTAAATAAATACATACCATATTTTAAATTTTCTTCTCCTAATTCATATACATCAGCAACAATTAATTTATTATTTAATTCTACATTGGTATAATTATTAAAAAATTTTAATGAGCCTTTTATAAATGGAATTAATTTTGTTTTAAATATTTTTGTTTTATCATCTTGTGCTAAAATATTATAAAAGTCTTCTAATATTGGCATATCTTTGCTTTCTTTAAATATGGGATTTATATTTATTTTATTATCTTGTATTTTAAAAAGAGATTTATCATCAAAAGTAATACCTTTTAATTTATATAGTTCAATAAGTTTTTCTTCTAGTATTGCTCTATCCTCTTCATTAATATTTCCAAATATTAAATTAAAGAAGCCTATTAATTTTCCTATTTTATTAGCTAAATATCCTTTCTCATCATCTTCTATACTTTCTTGTCTAATGTCAAAAACATTTATGTATGTATTGGAACCAGGTCCTATTTTAAGTAATGTACCATTTAAATTTTCACATAAAATATTATATTCTCTTTCTGGGTCTATAATATATTGTTCTATACCTAAAAGCCTATATCTTAATATAAGCAATTTTGTATAAAAAGATTTTCCCGCACCAGATGTACCAAATATGCACATATTAGCATTTTTATATTTATTTGTATTATATCTATCCACAAAAACTAGAGAATTGTTATAAATATTTGTTCCTACAAATATTCCATTTTCATCAAATATAGCTGACGAAATAAATGGATAAGTTGCAATTAAACCACTAGTAAGAACATTTCTTTTGCTTACTTCTTTTAATAATTTTGAATTTTCCATTAATGGTAAACATGCTCTAAAAGCATCTTCTTGCCTAAAATATGCTCTTCTTGTTTGTAAGCCTTTGCTTTGAATTATTCCTTCAATTTTATTTAATATATATTCTAATTCTTTTAAATCTTGTGAATATGTATTTATATAAATATACAGATAATATAATTCTTCATTATTTATTTGCAATTCTTTTCTTATATATTTTGCATCATTATAAGTAAATGCTACTAAATCAATGTCTTGTCTATTTTGATTATTTGATTTTAAATCAACTCCTACATTTCCAATATGATATGTTAAATCTCTAATTGTTTTATACGTATCTTGCTTTTCATAATATATAGATATATTTACATTTATATTTGTATCAATAATTGATTTTAAAATTAATTCATCTTGTTCTCTAAAATAATTTATTATTAATAATGTGCAATAATAATTATTATCAATTTCTAAAAATTTAGGATTTGATAGATTTATATATGATGGAGCTAAATAATCATTATCTGAAAAACTTCCATCTAAAAAAGTATTATTTATTTTATTATTATTTTTATCTTTTTTATTTTTGCTTGTTTTATTTTCATTATTATTTTTATTTTTTATAATTTTATTTAAAATTTTCAATATTCCTCCTTTTTTATATTTTAATTATTATTAAAATATATTCTAGTATTTAAAAATGAAAATAATATTTGTTTAATCTCTTCCTTTTCATTAATTGCAAGTACAATGTTTCCACACCTAGATAAGCATTCTTTAATTTTAAAAAATTTATTATTTAAATCTTCAATAGCATAAGTTTCAATATCAAAAATTTCTTTTTCTTTATTTTCATATTTAATTATTATATAAAAATTTTTAGATGAAGATTTTTTATTATTATTTAATTCTTTAATAAATTGAATATATTTTTTAGATATTTCTTGTATTTCTTTTGATTCATAAATTTGGTTATTATTAATTTGATTAAAATGATTTGATAAATCCTCTTTATTACTTTGAATTAAAATTTGAAGATCAAAATTACAAGTTTTTAGAAATAATTTATATGAATTTAAAATTGCTTCTTTTTCTAAATTTGATTTTAAATTAAAATTAATGGGCTTTATTTTTATAATTTTTAAATATTTTTTATTTTCTATTTTTATTATTCCATTTTCTAATATTTTATCTATTTTGAGCCAATTTTGCGTGGATGTAGTGTCCTCTTGTTTATTAATTTGAATTTTTACCACCTCCATAATAATATTTTTAAATTTTTAAATTTTTGAATAAATTTGTAGAAATAAAATTTGTAGATAAATAATTATTTTGAATAAAATATAATATCTATATACCATATTTTTATTTATAATGCAACAAAAATCGATTTACAATTTTCGACATATTTTTTATTAAATGAAAAAAGCACTAAATAAAATTATTTAGTACTTTTTATATTTTTATATATCTAAGTTCTTTACATATTTTGCATTTTCTTCTATAAATTTTCTTCTAGGATTAATGTCATCACCCATTAAAATTGTAAATGTTTCATCTGCTTTTATAGCATCTTCTAATTTTACTTTTATTAAAATTCTCTTTTCTGGATTCATTGTAGTTTCCCATAATTGCTCTGGGTTCATTTCTCCTAAACCTTTATATCTTTGTATATTCACTCCATCTCTTCCCAATTCATTAAGATGTTTTGTCATTTCTTCATCTGTATAGCAATAAATATCTTCTTTACCTTTTTTAGATAATTTATACAATGGAGGTTGTGCTAAATATACATTTCCATTTTCAATTAATGGTCTCATATATCTGAAGAAAAATGTTAATAATAATGTTCTAATATGTGCTCCATCAACATCGGCATCAGCCATTATAATTACTTTACCATATCTAATTTTAGAAATATCAAAATCTGCTCCTATTCCAGCTCCTACTGCTAAAATAACAGGTTGAAGTTTATCATTGTTATATATTTTATCTGCCCTTGATTTTTCAACATTTAACATTTTTCCCCACAAAGGTAAAATTGCTTGGAATCTTCTATCTCTTCCTTGTTTTGCACTACCTCCTGCTGAATCTCCCTCAACTATATAAACTTCACACTCTGATGCAACTTTACTACTGCAATCTGCCAATTTTCCTGGTAAAGTAGATGTTTCTAATGCACTTTTTCTTCTTACTAGCTCTCTAGCTTTCCTAGCAGCTTCTCTAGCGCGAGAAGCACTTATACATTTTTCTAATATAGTTTTAGCAACTGAAGGATTTTCTTCTAAGAAATTTGAAAGGGCTTCATTTACAGCACTACTTACAACTCCTGTTACATTACTATTTCCAAGTTTTGTTTTTGTTTGTCCTTCAAATTGAGGTTCTTTTACTTTAACTGAAATTACTGCAGTAATCCCCTCTCTAATATCTTCTCCTTGTAAATTTCCATCTTTTTCTTTTATTAAATTATGTGATTTTGCATAATCATTGAAAGATTTAGTAAGAGCTCTTTTAAAACCTTCTAAATGTGTTCCTCCTTCAATTGTATTAATATTATTTACAAATGTTAGAATATTTTCAGAATAAGATGTTGTATATTGTATAGCAATTTCAATTGGAACTTCACCATCTTTTTCAATATATATAGGTTCTTTATGTAATTTTTCTTTATTTTTATTTAAATATTCTACAAAAGAGTTTAATCCTCCTTCAAAATGGAACTCTGCTTTTTTGCTAGGTTCTACTCTTAAATCTTCAATATTTATTTTTAAACCTTTTGTTAAAAAAGCTATTTCTCTAAATCTTTCTTCTAATGTTGTATAATCATATTCTAAAGTTTCAAATATAGTATCATCTGCTAAAAATCTTACTTTAGTACCTGTTTTTTTTGAATCTCCTATTCTAGTTAAAGGTTCTACAGTTTTTCCTTTTTCAAATCTCATTCTGTAGATTCCACCATCTCTTTGTATTATTACTTCTGTCCATGTAGATAAAGCATTTACTACAGATGCACCAACTCCATGTAATCCTCCAGAAACTTTATATCCACTATCTCCTCCAAATTTGCCTCCTGCATGTAACTTAGTATATACAGTTTCTGCTGCAGATATTTTAGTTTTTGGGTGTATATCAACTGGTATTCCTCTACCATTATCTTCTACTGAAATAATATTTCCTGGTTCTATTTTTATATCAATTTCTGTACAATAACCTGCTAAAGCTTCATCCACGCAGTTATCTACTATTTCATAAACTAAATGATGTAATCCTCTTATAGACACACTTCCTATATACATACCAGGTCTTTTTCTTACAGCTTCTAGCCCTTCTAATACTTGTATTTGATCTGCTCCATATTCATGCTCATATTTTTCCATTATTTTTTGTCCTTCCTTTCTTCAGTTCAATAATATATTTTTTTATTTGCTGGCTCTTTTGCCAATAGTATTTGATGAAATATTTGTAATATATGCAATATTCTGATTCTTCTTTTTTGTTATTATTAAAGATTTTTTATTATTATCAGAAACATCTATTATATTATCACTAATTTTTAAATTTTGTAATACTTCATTTAAATTTTTCTTTTTCTTAAGGGAATCAATATCTAATATTGCTATAATGTTTTCCGAATTAATAACTACATCTTTTCCTATATGAACGTACATTTAGCTTTTCCTTTCTAAAAAAAGTATTTTTAATTAATTATCTCTCCATTTTTTATTTTATAAATATTATATTTTACATCAGATAACTCTATTTTATCAGTTCCAGTTAATATAACTTGTGTATCTTTTATATTATTTAAAAAATTCTTTCTTCTTTGTTCATCTAGTTCTGACATGAAATCATCTAATAGCAAAATTGGAAATTCACCTAATTCATCATAAATTACTTTTAACTCCGAAAGTTTTAAAGATAATACTGCTGTTCTATTTTGTCCTTGTGAACCATATGTGCTTACTTCTTTTCCATTTATATATATCACAAAGTCATCTCGATGTATACCTTTTGTTGTAAAACCTTTTAAAATATCTAATTTTCTTCTTTCATTTAATAATTTTAAATATTCTTTTTTATTTTCACAATTTGATATATATTCAATTTCTAATTCTTCTTTTTCATCTGTAATACTTTTATGAATCTCATTTATTTTTTTAGATATTTTTTCTATAAATTCATTTCTATAGTTAAATATTTTTTCTCCATATTCAGCTAATTTTTCATCCCAAATTTCTAGCATATCTACAGTTTTATTTTCTTCTCGTATTTGTCTAAGATAATTGTTTCTTTGTTCTATAGTTTTTATATACATATTTAAATTATATACATAATTTGGTCTTAACTGCCCTATCATAATATCTAAAAAACGTCTTCTTCCTGCTGGACCATCTTTTAAAATATTTATATCATCTGGAGTAAATATTACAATATTAAGATTTCCTAAAAGTTCACTTAATTTTTTTATTTTTATTCCATTTAAATTTATTTGTTTTTTATTCCCTATTTCAATCTTTATATTTCCATCTCTATCCTTTTTTTTATAATAAATTTGGATTAAAGCGCTCTCTTCATTAAATTTTATCATTTCTTTTTCTTTTGTTGTTCTAAATGATTTTCCAAAACTACATAAAAATATTGATTCTAAAATATTAGTTTTTCCTTGTGCATTATTTCCATATATTATATTTATATTTTGGTTTAAATCTAATTCCAGTTGTTCATAATTTCTAAAATTGTTTAATTTTATTTTTTCTATATACATTTTTATGTCCTTTGCTTAATAAAATTTAAAATTATATATATAGTTATCCACAAAATGTGGATAATTATTGTGTATAAAGTTATTTTTATTTTTTCACATTTCTAAATTAACAACATTTTATTTATATTCATTATTTTTTGCACATTTGTATAAAAATTTCTACAAGTTATCCACATTTTTGTGGATAACTACTGAATTATTCTTTCATTCTTATTGGAAGTACCATATAAATATAGTCTCCCCCTTCTTCAACAGGTCTTATTATACATGGTGATATGCTTGTACCAAAATCAATGAAAACTTCTTGGTCATCAATATTTCTCAATGCATCTAGGAAATATTTTGGATTAAATCCTGCTTCTAAATTCTTTCCTTCTGTTGTAACATACATTTCCTCTTTTGCATCTCCTGTTTGATTTGTACATGAAATTGTAACTTTTCCAATATCTATATTTACTTTTACTGGATATTTCTTCTCCTTTTCTATACTAGATGAAGAAATTAAACTAATTCTTTCAAAACAGTTTTGTATTAAACTTTTATCAACTCGTATTCTAGTTTCCCAATTTGATGGAATAACACTAGAATAATTTAAAAATTCTCCATCTAAAAGTCTTGTTACAATTTTACAATTTTCCATTTCAAATAAAGCTTGGTTTTTAGCTACTCCAATTTTAATATTATCATAAGAATCAATCATAATTTTGTTAATTTCATTTAATGTTCTTCCTGGAATTACAGCTGTAAAATCATTTATTTTATTTTGTAAAAATTTGCTTTTCCATGCTAATCTAAATCCATCAACTGCTACTACATTTAATTTGTTATTTTTTATTTCAAATAAACAACCTGTAAAAATTGGTCTATTTTCTTCTGTACTTACTGCAAATATTGTTTTTCTTATCATATCTTTTAATGCATTTTGTTCCATTTCTATAGAATTCTCTATACTTATTTGAGGAAGTTCTGGAAATTCATCTGGATTCATTGTTGCTAATTTATATAATGAACCTTCACACTCAATTACTAATAAGTTTTTATCATCTAATGTTATTTTTATTTCTGAATCAGGTAATCTTCTTATTATTTCACTAAACATAATTGCATTAACTACTGTTGCTCCTTGTTCTTTTACTTCACAATTAATAATATATTCTATACCTATTTCTAAATCGTAAGTAGTAAATTTTACTTCATTATCATTTGTTTGAATTAATATACCCTCTAATATAGGCATTGTTGTTTTTGTAGCTACCGCTTTTGTTACGGAATTAAGGGCTTTGAGGATATTATCCTTTTCACAAATAAGTTTCATTTCGTTTTTCCTCCTTAATAAATAATATAAATATTTTTAGTAGTAGTAGTAGTAGTGTATGTGGATAATGTGGATAAGTGTGTGGAAACCTTATCTCCCTAACAAATTTAATGTTAATAACTTAGTGGATAACTCAAAAAGTTATCTACATTAAAAATATTTTATTGTTGATAACTAAGATATTAACACTTTATCAACAGAGTTTTCACATTTATATGTGGATATTCTTTTTGTTCGTTCCGTAAGTAAAGATTGCTAATTCGTAGTCAAACATTTTTTTAACAAACGTATTTTTTGTAAAAGTTATTCAAAGCTTTTATTAACAATTATTTGTCAGATAATAGGATGTTTTTCACACTTTCCACAATCCTTTTTGTACTTATATTGTTTTGAATTTCTTTTTCTATTTTTGTACAAGCATGTATTACAGTTGTATGATCTCTTTTTCCAAAACCTGCACCTATTTTGGTAAGTGGAAGTTGTGCAACATTTCTACATAAGTACATTGCTATTTGTCTTGGAAAAGTAACATCATTTGATCTCTTAACTCCCTTTAATTCTTCTACTGTAATATTAAAATATTTTGCTATTGTTTCTTGTATTAACTCTAAAGATAATACTTTATCTTTTTTAGTAATTACATCATTAATTGCTTTTTCAGCCATTTCTAATGTTATTTTACAATTAGTAAGTGATGCATTTGCTATTAGTTTATTTAAAACTCCTTCAAGTTCTCTTATGTTTGTATCAATTTTTGTTGCTATATCAATTAGAATTTCGTCATCAATTATAATATTATCTAATTGAGACTTCTTTCTAAGTATTGCTAAACGAGTTTCATAATCTGGATTTGAAATATCTGCTATTAATCCCCATTCAAATCTAGATTTTAATCTATCCTCTAGTAAATTAATATCTTTTGGTGGTCTATCACTAGAGATAATTATTTGCTTTCCATTTTCATGTAATGCATTAAATGTATGGAAAAATTCTTCCTGGCTTCTATCTTTTCCAGCAATAAATTGAATATCATCTATTAAAAGTACGTCTATATTTCTATATTTGTTTCTAAACATTTCGTTTTTGTTGTCTTTTATAGCATTTATAAGTTGGTTTGTAAACTTTTCAGCAGTTACATATAAAATATTGGCATTTCTATTGTTAATAAGAATTTCATTTGCAATTGCTTGCATTAAATGAGTTTTGCCAAGCCCAACACCACCATATATAAATAGTGGGTTATATGCAGTTGCAGGAGCTTCAGCTACTGCTAGTGCTGCTGCATGTGCGAATCTATTATTATTACCAACTACAAAGCTATCAAAAGTATATTTTGGATTTAATGTTGAATTAAAATAATTTGGTGAAGTATTTGCTAATTGTTTAGCAGCCTGTAAATCTTCTTCAGAAACATCATCTTTTAGTATTACAGTAACTTCACAATTTTTATTTGTTATGTAATTAAATGTATTTTTGAATAAATCATGATATCTTGAAAGTATTGACTCCTTTTGAAAAGCATTATTGGCTATTAAAACTATATTATCATTGTTAGCACTTTCTATATCTAAGTCTCTTATCCATGTTTCATATGCAATTTTTGTAACTTCATTTTTTAAAAGTTCTTTTGCTTTTGTTAAAAGTTCATTCAATTCTTCTTTTTGCATTGCTTTCAATCCTTCCAAAATATAATGTTTTATGAAGTGTATAAAAGTTATACACATAATTATCCACAATATTGATATATAATATCAAAAAAAATTATATATAGTCAATACATAAAAATATTTATTTAAAAAATGTTTATTTTATATTGACTTGTAGATAAAATTAAGATATAATTAATAGGCTTATTATAGTAAAAAATCCCAATGCGGTTTAAATATATAGGAGGTGCAAAATGAAAAGAACATATCAACCAAAAAAGAGACAAGAACAAAAAGAGCATGGTTTTATGAAAAGAATGAAAACTAGAGCAGGAAGAAATGTTTTAAAAGCAAGACGTGCAAAAGGAAGAAAAAAATTAAGTGCATAATAATTATAAATGTTTAAAAAATTAGTATTTAAAGAAAATATAAGTTTTTTATTATATTTTCTTTAGGTGCTGATTATTTTAAATATAGGCCATCTTTTTGAAAATATGAGTGATTTTAATGAGAAAAATAAAAACTTTAAAAAAAAATTATGAATTTAAAAATGTTTTATCAAAAGGAAAATTTTATATAGGAAAACAAGTATCAATATATGTTTTAGAAAACCATAAAAATGTTAATGTAATTGGTATAGCCGTAAGCATTAAAAGTTGTGGTGCAGTATTAAGAAATCATATAAAAAGATTAATTAGAGAAAATTATAGATTATTAAAAGATAATTTAAAACAAGGATATGATATTGTTTTTTTATGGAATAAAAAATTACAGCCTAAGGATGCAAATTTTCATATTATAAAAAATGATTTAGAAAAGATGTTAAAAAAGGCGGATTTATTAAATAATGAGTAGAATATTACTTTTCTTATTAAAAATTTATAAAAAATTTTTTTCACCTATTTTTAAAGCTTGTGGAATAGAATGCAAATTTTATCCAACTTGCTCAGAATATATGAGACAAGCTATTATAAAATATGGTGCATTTAAAGGATTTTATTTAGGTTTAAAAAGATTTTTTAGATGTAACCCATTTTCTAAAGGTGGATATGATCCATTAAAATAAATTGGAGGATTTATGGGAGCTATATCACAATTATTTGGATATTTATTAAATGCTTTGTATACAGTATTTAATAATTATGGTATTGCAATAATAGTTTTTTCTATTATTTTAAGAATTATATTAATACCAATTACTATAAAGCAACAGAAATCATTAAAAAAATCAGCTGAGTTACAAGAAGAAATGAAGGAAATTCAGCGAAAATATAAAAATAACCCAGAAAAACTAAATCAAGAAACGATAGATTTATATAAAAGAGAAAAAATGAGTCCTTTTGCTGGTTGCTTTAGTTCAATAATTCAACTTGTTATAATTCTTGCAGTGTTTTGGCTAGTAAGTCAACCACTTACATATATGAAGAAGATAGATCCAAGTGTTATTAATGACTATAAAACTCAATTACAACAAGAGGGAAATCAATCTACTTATTCAGAAATTGCAATAATAAATAAATTTGGAACACAAGACGAAAGAGTTCATTTAAATATGGAATTTTTA
Source organism: uncultured Clostridia bacterium (assembly GCA_904420285.1). Lineage (GTDB taxonomy): Bacteria > Bacillota > Clostridia > TANB77 > CAG-508 > CALXVA01. The sequence goes on from CAJFUM010000064.1 coordinate 23,640, forward strand.
GGACTTGATTTGAGTAAAGTTCCAAGTGGAAATTTAAATGATTGGACAGTTTATATTATTCCTATTTTGTATGTAATTTCATCTGTTATTTCTATAAAAATTACTAATAACTTCGCAAAGAAGAGACAGAATAAAAAGAAGGCAATTACTGATGGAACTGACATACAAGTGGCAGAAGAACCAAATGAGTTAGAAACGATGGAAGCAATGAATAAAAATATGATGTATATGTTACCATTAATGTCTGTATTTATAGCATTTATTGCACCTTTAGGATTAGCTTTATATTGGTTTGTAAGTAATGTATTAATGATTATTGAAAAAATTATTATTGATACTATTATGGAGCATAAGGAGGAAAAAGAGAATGTCTAGAAGTATAGTTGCAGAAGGAAGAACAACAGCAGATGCGATTTCTAATGGTCTAAAAGAATTGAATGTTTCTAAAGATAGAGTTGATATAAAAATATTAGAAGAACATGAAAAAAGAAGCTTTTTTAGTATATTAGCTCCAAGAGTTGTAAAAGTAGAATTAACATTAAAGGATGAAGATAAAAGAACATCAAAAGTTCATGCAAAAATAAAAGATAAGAAAATTACTGAAGAAGAATTCTTAACAGCTAATCAGAAATTAACAGTATTTTTAGATGAGTTTATTAAAAATTTTCAAAATCTCAAATATGATATTGAAATTGATAAAGAAGAAGACTTTATTAAAATAAATATTGATGGTGAAGATGCTAAAACTTTAATTGGATATAGGGGAGAGGTGTTAAATGCTTTACAAGTAATTTTAACCTCTATAGCTAATAAAAATTCAGAAAATAAGATTAGAGTAATTTTAAATATTAGCAATTATAAAGAGAAAAGAGAAAGAGCATTAATAGAGCTAGCTGATAAGATATCTAAAACAGTAGTAAGAACTGGAAAATCTATTACATTAGAGCCAATGATGGCATATGAAAGAAAAATTATACATAGTCGTTTACAAGAAAATGACAAAGTTAATACACATAGTATAGGTGAAGAACCTTATAGAAAGATTGTAATATCAAAAAATAAATAAAAATCGGAAGTCAAAGTGAAGATTTTAGTTTAGTTTATAATATAAATAAACTACTATATTTACTTTGACTTTTTTTAATGGAAAATAAGAAAGGAGATAAAAATGAGTACAATTGCTGCTATTTCAACTGCTACAGGAACTGGTGGAATAGGTATTATAAGAATGAGTGGGAAGGATTGCTTTAATATTTTAAAGAAGATATTTATTCCACATAATCCGAATGTAGATGTGAATAAAGTTAAAGGATATACTATAAAATATGGATATATTATAGATCCAGTAACTAATAAAAGAATAGATGAGGTTTTAGTTTCTTTTTTTAGAGCACCTAAAAGTTATACTGCTGAAAATATGTGTGAAATAAATTCTCATGGAGGAACAATAGTAGAAAGAAAAATATTAGAGCAGTGTCTAGCTAATGGTGCAGTATTAGCTAATCCAGGTGAATTTACTAAAAGAGCTTTTATGAATGGAAGAATAGATTTATCACAAGCAGAATCAGTTATAGATTTAATAAATTCTAAAACAGATAATGAGGCTAGAGCTTCATTTGAACAATTACAAGGAAATTTATCTGAAAAAATAAATAATATATCTGATAGGCTATTAGATATATTGTCAGATATTGAAGCTTCAATAGATTATCCAGAATATGATATTGAAGAAACTACTAATGCAAAAGCTTTAGAAACCTTGGAAAAAATTGAATTTGAACTTAATAAATTGATTAAAAGCTTTGAGAATGGAAAAATTTTAAAAGATGGGGTCAAAACTGTTATAGTAGGAAAGCCAAATACAGGAAAATCCTCATTATTAAATATTTTATTAGGGGAAGAAAGAGCAATAGTTAGTGATTATGAAGGAACCACAAGAGATACAATTGAAGAGTTTATTAATATTAATGGGATCCCATTAAAAATTATTGATACAGCAGGAATAAGAGAAACCGAGGATGAAGTTGAAAGAATAGGAGTGAAAAAAGCAGTAGGTTTAATTGAACAAGCTGATTTAATTATTGCACTATTCGATTCATCAAGAAATTTAACAGAAGAAGATTTTAATATAATAAATTTAATAAAAAATAAAAAATGCATAATTATTTTAAATAAAGCCGATTTAAGCCAAAAAAATTCTGAGACAATATTATATATGTCTAAATTAAATAAAAGGCTTATAATGGCTTCTATGAAGACAAAAGATGGAATAGATGATGTATATAAATCTATTTCTGAAATGTTTGGAAATAATGAAATTAATTATAATGATGGTGTAATTATAACTAATATAAGACATAAAGAACAAATAGTTAAAGCTGTAGAATCTCTAAAAAAGGCAAAAGAAACAATTAAAAACAATATGCCTATAGATGTTTTAGCAATTAATATAAAAGATATATTAGAACATTTGGGGGAGATTACAGGTAACAATGTTTCTGAAGATATAATAAACAAGATATTCTCAAAATTTTGTTTGGGAAAATAAATAAAAAGAACAATAAAACGATATAATACGAAATAATACAATATTTACCAATCAGTTATATCAATAATTACAGAGGTCGACAAAATTCGACACAATACTTATTGACAATATGACAATACGAACCAATAGGCTTAATAAATTTATAGTCGTATCTATATTTTTATATTTATAACTGAATTAGATATAATTGTAATAATTAAATTCTCGTTTGAATGTAAAACACTCAGTTACATATGTGAGAAAACCTTGTAATACTAGAGTAGAAAGGAATAGGAGAAATAATATGGAATATAATGCAGGAAAATATGATGTAGCAGTAATAGGAGCAGGCCATGCTGGATGTGAAGCAGGTCTTGCGACAGCTAGATTGGGGCTAAAGACTTTAGTATTTTCTATAAGTCTAGAAGATGTGGCAAATATGCCTTGTAATCCTCATATTGGAGGAAGTTCAAAAGGACATTTGGTTAAAGAATTAGATTGTCTTGGGGGTGAAATGGGGAAAGTTATAGATAAAACTTATACACAACTGCGAATGTTAAATACTTCAAAAGGTCCAGCGGTATATTCTTTGAGAGCACAAGCTGATAGAAAAAAATATCAAATGGAAATGAAACATACATTAGAAAAACAAAAAAATCTTTATTTGAAACAAGCAGAAATAGTTGATATAGGAGTAGAAGAAAATAGGGTTAAGTATGTAAAAACAAATATTGGAGCAATATATGAAGTAGATAGTGTAATAATAGCAACAGGTACATATCTAAGAGGAAAGATATTTATAGGAGAAACTTCATATGAAAGTGGACCAGATGGGGTATTTCCTTCTATAAAATTGTCAGATATTTTAAAAAAGTTGGGTATTCATTTAAACAGATTTAAAACAGGAACTCCAGCAAGAATAAATAAAAATAGTATTGATTTTTCAAAAATGGAAATTCAAACTGGGGATGAAAATCCAGAAGCTTTTTCATTTGAGGATAAAATTGATCCAAGTGTTGAGCAATTACCATGTTATTTAACATATACAAATAAGAAAACACATGATATTATAAGGGCTAATTTGCATCGTTCACCAATGTTTTCCGGTTCTATAGAGGGAACTGGTCCTAGATATTGCCCATCTATTGAAGATAAAGTAGTAAGATTTGCTGATAAAGAAAGACATCAAATCTTTGTTGAACCCGTAGGAAGAGATACAGAAGAAATGTATATCCAAGGAATGAGTTCATCATTGCCAGAAGATGTACAAATAGCAATGTATAGAACAATACCAGGACTAGAACATGCTGAATTTACTAGACCGGCATATGCTATAGAATATGATTGTATAGAACCTTCAGAATTAAAACTTTCATTAGAACATAAACATATAGAGGGAATGTTCTTTGCGGGACAAATAAATGGAACTTCTGGTTATGAAGAGGCTGCTGTACAAGGTTTAATGGCAGGAATCAATGTTGCTAGAAAGTTACAGAATAAAGCACCAGTAATATTAGATAGATCGCAAGCGTATATTGGAGTTCTAATAGATGATATTGTTACAAAAGGTACAAATGAACCATATAGAATGATGACTTCAAGAGCTGAATATAGATTACTTTTGAGACAAGATAACGCAGATTTAAGGCTTACAGAGATAGGGCACGAAGTTGGTTTGATTTCAGATGAAAGATATAGCCTATTTTTACAAAAAAAAGAACAAATAGAAAAAGAAATTGATAGAATAAAGACAACTACAATAAAACCGACAGCAAAGGTTAATGAATTATTAACCCAAAATAAATCTTCAAACATTGTAAATGGAGTGAAATTAGAAGATTTATTGAAAAGAAGTGAATTAAATTATGAAAAACTAAAAGAAATTGATGATAATAGACCAAAATTATCTGAAGAAGTACAAAAGGAAGTTGAAATTCAACTAAAATATGAAGGATATATAAAATTACAAGAAGAACAAGTAGAAAAATTTAAAAAATTAGAGAAGAAATTAATTCCAGAAGGAATAGATTATGAAAAATTAAATGGACTTAGATTAGAAGCTAGACAAAAATTATCAAAAATACAACCAAATTCAGTAGGACAAGCATCCAGAATATCCGGAGTTTCGCCAGCTGATATTTCAGTATTATTAATATATTTAGAACAATTAAAAAATAAAAAATAATTATAGAAGGGAGTATATAGTGTATGGAAATAAAGCAATTTAAAGCTTTATTTAAAGAATATTTAGATAAAATTAAAATAGATGTAGAAGATAGTAAAATAGAAAAGTTTTTTGATTACATGAATTTATTAATATCATGGAATCAAAAAATAAATTTAACAGCAATAACAGAAGAAAAAGAAATAATAATAAAACATTTTATAGATAGTCTTACTATAAATAAATATATTGAAAACTATAATAAAATATATGATATAGGCAGTGGAGCTGGATTTCCAGGTATTCCACTAAAAATCCTTAACGACAATAAAGAATTTACTTTAATAGATGCATTAAATAAAAGAATTGTATTTTTGAATGAAATAAAAGATAAACTAGAATTAAAACAAATAGAATTGATACATGGAAGAGTAGAAGACTTAGCAAAGAATATCGAATATAGAGAAAAGGGAGAAGTTGTTGTTTCTAGAGCTGTAGCTAATCTAAGTACATTAGTAGAATATATGTTACCATTTGTAAAAATCGGTGGAATCTGTATTTGTATGAAAGGAAATAACATTTCAGAAGAATTAAAGAATGCAGAAAAAGCAATAAATATTTTAGGTGGAGAATTAGAAAATATAGATAATTTCGTATTACCAGGATCAGATTTAGAAAGAAATATTGTTATAATAAGAAAAATAAAGAATACATCTTCAAAATATCCTAGAAAAGCCGGAATACCTTCTAAAAAGCCACTTCAATAAAAAAGAACTTTTAAAAAAGTTCTTTTTTTTTATCTATAACTTATATAAAAAAATTTTATATACAAAAAAATTAAAAACTTTTTTCATATTTATTGACATATTATTAATTATTATATATTATTAATATGTTAATTTTTTTATGGAGGCAGAAAAAATGGGAAAAGTTGTATCAATAGCAAATCAAAAAGGAGGAGTCGGAAAGACTACAACCTCAATCAATTTGAGCACTATATTAGCTAAAAAAGGAAAAAAAGTTTTAATGATTGATGCTGATCCACAAGGCAATGCTTCAAGTGGAGTTGGTATTGATAGAGATGATATAGAATTATCAGTATATGATATCTTAATTAATGATATAGCAATAGAAGAAGTTGTCAAAAAGACAAAAGTGAAAAATTTAGATATTTGTCCTTCAAATATTAATCTTGCAGGAGCAGAAGTGGAACTTGTTTCAGTTATGTCTAGAGAGCATCGATTAAAAGAAAAAATTGATACAATTAAGGAAAATTATGATTTTATTATTATTGATTGTCCTCCTTCTTTAGGATTAATTACTTTAAATGCCTTAACAGCCTCTGATAGTGTTTTAATACCAGTACAATGTGAATATTATGCCCTAGAAGGACTTGGTCAGTTATTAAATACTATTAGTTTAGTAAAAAAACATTTAAATAAAGGTATTGAAATAGAAGGCGCTCTTTTAACAATGTATGATATTAGAACAAATTTATCAAACCAAGTTGTAAAAGAGGTAAAAAAATATTTTAATGATAAAGTATATAAAAATGTAATACCTAGAAATGTTAAACTAAGTGAGGCACCTAGTTATGGAATGCCAATTAGTGTTTATGATCCACGCTCAAAAGGAGCAAAAAGTTATGAAAAATTTGTAAAAGAATTTATTAAGAATAATGATAATGAAGCCAAAGGAAAACATGCTTTATAAAAATATTTTTATATAATAAATTAGGAGGGGTAAAATATGAAAAAAACTGGACTAGGAAAAGGATTAGATGCATTATTTGCAGATAATAGTATATTATCTGAAGAAAATAATGAAAATTCTACTGATAAAATATATAAAATTAAAGTAATAGATATTGAACCAAATAGAGAACAACCTAGAAAGAAATTTGATGAAGAAGCATTGGACGAATTGGCTAATTCTATAAAAGCATATGGAGTATTGCAGCCAATTATAGTTAATAAAAAAGAAGACTATTATGAAATAGTTGCTGGAGAAAGACGTTGGAGAGCTGCAAAAAAAGCTGGATTAACAGAAATGCCATGTATTATAAAAGATGATATAACTTCTAAGTCAAATAAGGAAATAGCATTAATAGAAAATTTACAAAGAGTAGATTTAAATCCAATTGATAAAGCTAAGGGATTAAAAGAATTAATAGATGATTATGGAATGACTCAACAGGAATTAGCCGACTCAATAGGAATAAGTAGAAGTAATATTGCAAATTCAGTAAGAATTTTAAATATGGATCCTAGAGTTATTCAATTAGCACAAGATGGAAAATTAACTGAAGGCCATTGTAGAAATTTGGTGGTAATTCAAGATCCAGAAAAACAATATAAGGCAGCATTAAGTATTATAGAAAGAGGAGAAACAGTAAGAGATATTGAAAGAAAAATAAGAAATACGAAACAAAAGAAAGAACCTGATCCAAAATTTGAAGCAATTTATAGAGATATAGAAGATTCATTTCAGGGATTTTTTGGTACTAAAGTTAAATTAGATGCTAAGAAAAAATCTGGAAAAATAATTATTCAATATTCTTCTTATGATGATTTAGAGAGAATCCTAAGTTTAATAAGATAATAAATATGAAAGGATGTTTGTAAATTGTGGATACAGTTTTTAGTTTTTTAAAATCAGATATTGGTATATTAATTTTATTTATTATTGTAGTTGTTTTATTTTTATTGTATTTAACTACACTTTTTAATTTAAAAAAAATGAGAAATAATTATTCTGAATTTTTGAAAAAGCTTGGAAATGGAAATAACATAGAAGATACTTTAAATGAGTATATGAAAAGAGTAAATATTGTAGAAGCAAAAAATAATGAAATAATATCATACTGTAAGGGACTAGATGAAAATATAAAGATTTGCATACAAAAAATAGGAATAGTTAGATATAATGCTTTTAAAGATACAGGAAGTGATTTGAGTTTTACATTAGCTTTATTAGATGAAAATAATGATGGAGTAGTATTAAATGGAATTTATGCTAGAGATAGTTCTAATATATATGCGAAACCTATACAAAAAGGAGAGTCAACATATGTTTTATCTAATGAAGAAAAATTAGCTATTAATAAAGCAATAAATGGAGAAAAAAAGAATTAAAAAAGAAAGAAATTAATTATTATATTAATTAATTTCTTTTTTATATTTAAATATGGTAAATAATAAAATAAATAATAAATTAAAATATAAAAAAATAAATAATTTAAAATAAAAAATATTAAAAATAAAGAAATCAATATTCTTTAAAATTAAATGTAGAATATTATTTTAATATTAAATTTTAAAATAATATAGTATTTAATTATAAAAATAATTAATATTAAATAAATTTTAGTAATTTAATATTTAGTAAAATTTATTAATTATTCTATTTAATAAAAATAAATAATTTATATATTTTTATTAAAAATTAATTATTATAAAATATAAATAATATTTTTAATAATCTATAAAAAAATAAATATTAGTTTAATTTAAAATTTTATGTTAAAAAATAAAATTTTTTACTTTAATATTTAAATTTAATAAATTTCGATAAGCTTATAAGTGCAAAATGAAATAGTTAGCAAATTAATAAATTTCCTAAAATTACTATTGACAAGTAAAATCTAAATATGTTAATATATATACTGTTATTGTAATTGATAACAGGGACAAGGAGAGGTGGTCGAGTTGGTTTATGGCACCAGTCTTGAAAATTGGCGTAGGTTTGTAGCCTACCGTGGGTTCGAATCCCACCCTCTCCGCCA
>CAJFUM010000065.1 GCA_904420285.1 uncultured Clostridia bacterium
AATCCAAGTTATAAAAGTAGTTAGAGATGCTACAGGATTAGGATTAAAAGAAGCTAAAGATTTAGTTGATGGAGCTCCAAAAACAATAAAAGAAAATGTAAACAAAGACGAAGCTGAAGAATTAAAAGCTAAATTTACTGAAGCTGGAGCAGTTGTTGAACTTGCTTAATTGAATATCATAATATAAAAAATATGCTTTTAGAATTAAATTTTAAAAGCATATTTTTTTATATTGTATATAATTAAAAAAGCAACTGTCTATTCAGTTGCTTTTGAAAATAAAAGGGGATGTTTTACTTATATATAGTTGATAATGGAGTAACTTTCTTATCAACTATAAACAAATTATACAGTAAGTTTTTGAACATTGTGTGAACTTAATGTGATTATATTGAAAATATTTAATATATTTTATGCATTAAGGTTGTTCTTGCAATGTAGCTTCAACATCACGTGTTTTACCATCTCTCCATAATGTTAATGTAATTTTATCTCCAATAGGTTTTTGATTTTTAATTTCATTTAATTCATCCATATTTTCTATTTCTTTTCCATCAACTTTTACAATAACATCTCCAACTCTTACTCCAGCTTTTTCAGCTGCAGAGAAATCATCCAATGTTTTAACATATACTCCAACTGTCAAATTATTTTGTTTAGCTGTTTGCTCATCTAAATCTAAGCCACCAATACCTAAATAAGGTCTTTTTACTTTATTGTATTCTATTAATTGAGAATAAATATCCTTAGTTGAATTTATTGGAATTGCAAAACCAATACCTTCTACACCATCTCCAGATACTTTTAGAGTATTAATACCAATTACTTCTCCTTTACTATTTACTAATGCTCCACCACTATTTCCAGAATTTATTGCTGCATTAGTTTGAATAGCTGTATAAGAATTGCCTTCTTCATCTGTAACTTTTCTATTTACAGCACTTACAATACCGTCTGTAACTGTACTTCCAAGTCCTAAGTTATTACCAATTGCCATACAAAATTCTCCAACTTGCACTGAATCAGAATCACCTAATTCTGCAGCAGTTAAACCATCTTTTTCTATTTTTATAACAGCTAAATCAGTCTGCTCATCTGTACCTACTATTTTTGCTTCATATTCTGTATCATCATTGAAAAGAGTAACAGTTATCTTACTAGCTTTACCAAGCTCATAATATGAAGAAGAAGAGCTAGAATTGATAACATGATTATTTGTTAGAATATAACCATCTTCACTTATAATAACACCAGAACCTTGTGCATTAGCAGTAGATTTATTATTATAAAAAAGTGAATTTACAGAATAAGTTACATTAATACCTACAATTGATGGTAGAACTTTTTGAGCAACACCAACTGAAGTATCAGAATAATCTAATAAAGATATTGCTTGGGTATTTATACTTGTAGTATTTGTAGAAGAAGCATCTGCAAGATATTCTCCTAAAATATTATCTCTAATAGTTGGAATACCAAAACAAGTACCAATAACTATACCAGCTCCTAGAATTCCACACGTGAATGGTAAAAGAACAGTTTTTCCAAAACTAGGAGATGAATTTTTTTTCTTCTCTTTATTTTTGCTTTTAGAGTTATCAAATGAACTATATGTAACACTGTTAGATGTAGCACTTTTGAAACTATTGCTTTCATTTGTTTGTAGATTATCTTTTTTATTTTCTTCCATTATAAACCTCCTAAAATATATATTTATATATTAACCTAATTCAATTATATAATACAAGAAAATTGTGAACAAAATGTGAAAAAAATGTAACCCTTATATTAATATTTGTTGCAAAATAAAAAATATCAATATATAATAATAGTTGAAAAAATATATATACAAAATAGTTATGGTAAAATAAGGAGAAGTCATGAGAAAAAGTTTATTGTTAACATATTTTAAAATAATTATAGTAATAATTGTAATTTTAATAGGATTATATTTTTTATATAATTTTGTTATAAAAGAATACAATGAAAAAGAATTTGAAACAGTGAAAACAAATATGCTATTAATACAAGCAAAAACAGAATTAATACAACAAAAGGTAGAAATAAAAGAAAAAGATGCTAAATATATAGGAACACAATTAAAAGAGAAGAAAGATGAACCTGCAATACAGAATTTAATTAATAATAAAATAATAGATTTAGAATCTAAAGACAGTAATTATTATTGCTTAGACAATAACAATTTGAAAGAATTAGGTTTAGAAGAAATTAGTATAAGTAATTATTATATTGTAGATTATAAGAAAAATGACATAATTTATATAGATGGAATATTAAATGAAAATGGTGTAGTAGTCTATAAACTATCAGAAATGAAATAAAAGGAATTGAGGATATATGAAAGAAAAAGAATTTGAAAGATTAACTAAATTAAAAGAAATAGAAACAGATTTATACTCTAAAAGGATAAAAACTATAGCAGGAATAGATGAAGCAGGACGTGGACCATTAGCAGGACCAGTTGTAGTGGCTTCAGTGATTTTACCACAAAATTCAATGATTGAAGGAGTAAATGATTCTAAAAAGGTTTCAGAAAAGAGAAGAGAAAAATTATATGAGATGATCTTAGATGAAGCACTTGCATATGGAGTGGGAATAGTATCACAAGAAGAAATAGATAGAATAAATATTTTAAATGCTACTAAATTAGGGTTAACTACTGCAATAAAAGAAATGGAAAATAGCATAAAAGTAAATAGCATGAATTTTGATAAACCAGAAATAATATTAGTAGATGCTTTAACAAAAATAGATACTGATCATATACCATATAAATCAATAATAAAGGGAGATGCTAAAAGTTATTCAATAGCGGCAGCATCAATTATAGCTAAAGTTACAAGGGACAGAATAATGAGACAATGGGCAGAAGTTTATCCAGTTTATGGTTTTGAAAAACATAAGGGATATGGTACAGCATATCATATACAAGCAATAAAAGAGTATGGACTTTGTCCACTACATCGAAGAAGTTTTGTGAAAAATATAATATAGAATTTAGGAAAGAGGGAAAATAAATTGAATATACAAGAGATAATAGCTAAGAAAAGAGATAATAAAAAATTATTAAAAAAAGAAATTGATTTTTTCATACAAGGTTATACAAAAGGTGAAATTGCAGATTACCAAGCTTCAGCATTAATCATGGCAATTTATATAAATGGTATGGACGAAAAAGAAATAACAGATTTAACATTAGCAATGGTAGAATCTGGAGACAAATTAAATTTATCAGAACTTGGAAATGTAGTAGATAAACATAGTACAGGTGGAGTAGGGGATAAAGTTACATTAATTTTAGCACCAATTATTGCATCACTTGGAATACCTGTTGCAAAAATGTCTGGAAGAGGACTAGGATATACTGGAGGAACTATAGACAAATTAGAATCAATACCAGGGTATAATACTAATTTATCTGAGCAGGAATTTATTAATAATGTAAAGAAAATTGGAATTAGTTTAATAGGCCAAACTTTAAATTTAGCACCAGCAGATAAAAAAATATATGCATTAAGAGATACTACAAGTACAACAGAAAGTATACCACTAATTGCTTCTAGTATAATGAGTAAAAAAATAGCGGCAGGAGCTAATAAAATAGTATTAGATGTAACTTATGGAAGCGGAGCTTTTATGAAAACAAAAGAAAAAGCCACAGAATTAGCTAATACAATGAAAAAAATTGGAGAGTTGGCGAAAATAGAAACTGCATATGTATTAACTCCAATGGATGAGCCACTTGGAAGAAATGTGGGAAATACACTAGAAGTTATAGAAGCTGTTGAAGCATTAAAAGGAAACATTGCAGATGATGTAAAAGAAGTTGTTTTAGAATTAGGAAGCTATATGATAAAATTAGCAGGAAAAGGAAATAACTTAGAAAATAATAAAAATATGATGTTGGATAATATATATAATGGAAAAGCATTAGAAAAATTAAAAGAACTAGTTAAAAACCAAAATGGAGATGTAACATTTATAGAAAATACAGATAAATTTAAAAAAGCAGAATTTATCTATCCAGTAATATTAACGAAAGATGGAAAAGAAGTGGAAGGAATTATTTCAGAACTAAGAGCAGATGAAATAGGAAAACTATCAGTATTCTTAGGAGCAGGAAGAATAAAAAAGGAAGACAAAATTGAAGAAGAGGTAGGAATACAACTTAATAAAAAAGTTGGAGAACGAGTAAATAAAGGAGAAGTTGTAGCATGTATTCATGCAAATAATAAAGAAAAAGCAGAAATTGCAGTAGAGAAATTGAAAAATATTTATAAACTAGTTGATAAAAATATAAACACATAAAATATATTATAAAGGCCTTGCAATTTTTACCAATATATGATATACTAATGTCTGTAAAAATACACACACAAGCGAGTTTAAAGAGGAGTGCTTGTTTTAAAATTTATAAAACAAGTCTTTTTAAATGTTAAAAGCTTAGTGGAGGTAGAACAAAAAAGGAGGAATTTAAAATGGCAGTAGTTGCAATGAAACAATTACTAGAAGCAGGTGTTCATTTTGGACATCAAACAAGAAGATGGGAACCAAAAATGGCTGAATATATTTTCCAAGCTAGAAATGGAATCCATATTATCGATTTACAAAAAACATCAAAAAAATTAGACGAGGCTTATAACTTTTTAAAAGAACAAGCTGAGGAAGGAAAAACAGTTCTATTTGTAGGAACTAAAAAACAAGCACAAGAATGCATGAAAGAAGCTGCACAAAAATGCGGAATGTTCTATGTTAATCAAAGATGGTTAGGTGGAACATTAACAAACTTTGGTACAATCAGAAAAAGAATCGACAGATTAGAAGAATTAGAAAAAATGCAAGAAGATGGTACTTTTGATGTATTACCAAAAAAAGAAGTTATATTATTAAAAAAAGAAATGGAAAAACTAGAAAAAAATCTTGGTGGAATTAAAGATATGAAAGAACTTCCAGGAGTAATGTTTATAGTTGATCCTAAAAAAGAAAGAATTGGAATTTTAGAAGCAAAAAAATTAGGAATTCCAGTAATAGGATTAATTGATACAAATTGTAATCCAGAAGATGTAGACTATCCTATACCAGGAAATGACGATGCTATAAGAGCTGTAGCTTTAATAGCAGATTGCATGGCAAATGCTGTTATAGAAGGTAGACAAGGTGAATCAATGGAAGTTGTTGAAAACGAAATGGTTGAAGAAGTAAAAGAACCAGAAAGTATAGAAGAAGTAGTAGCTTCTGAAGAAGAAAAAAGTGAAGAAGAATAATATTTAAAATAAAAAGGAGGAGAGCTTTTATCTGCTCTGTCTCCTTTTATTCTTTAATTAAAATTTATTTTTATGATATATAAGGAGGATATTTTATGATAACAGCAAGTCAAGTTAAAGAATTAAGAGAAAAAACAGGTGCAGGAATGATGGACTGCAAGAAAGTTTTAACAGAAACTAATGGTGATGAAGAAAAAGCAATTGAACTTTTACGTGAAAGAGGTATTGCAAAAGCTGCAAAAAAATCTGATAGAATAGCAGCTGAAGGATTAGTTACAACATATATTTCAGATGATGGAAAAATAGGAGTTGTTGTTGAAGTAAATGCTGAAACAGACTTTGTTGCAAAAAATGAAGAATTTAGAAATTTTGTAGCAGATATAGCAAAACAGGTAGCATTAAAAAATCCATCAAATGTTGAAGACTTGTTAAGTCAAAAATCAATATCAGAAACAGATAAAACAGTTAGTGAAGTATTAACAAATAAAATAGCTACAATAGGAGAAAACATGTCAATAAGAAGATTTGAAAGATATGAAACAGATAATCTTCTAGAAAGCTATATACATGGAGATGGAAAAATAGCTGTTTTAGTTGAAATCGAAAATGGAACACATGAGCTTGCAAAAGATATTTGTATGCAAATAGCAGCTGCAAGGCCAGAATATTTAGATAGAGAAGCAGTTCCACAAGAAAGACTTGCAAAAGAAATGGAAATATTAAAAGCACAAGCAATAAATGAAGGAAAGCCAGAAGCAATAGCAGAAAAAATTGTACAAGGCAGACTAGGAAAATTCTATAGTGAAATATGCTTAGTAGAGCAAGAATTTGTAAAAGATCCAGACATAAAAATAGGAAAACTAGTTGCTGATAAAGGTGCAAAAATAATAAGATTTGCAAGATTTGAAAAAGGTGAAGGATTAGAGAAAAAAGAAGAAAACTTTGCTGAAGAAGTTGCAAAACAAATAAATGGATAA
>CAJFUM010000066.1 GCA_904420285.1 uncultured Clostridia bacterium
TAGATATTAGAAAAATAGAGAATATAAAACAAGATGGAGAAGTAGTTGGAAATAGAGCAAGAGTTAAAGTAGTAAAAAATAAAGTAGCACCACCATTTAGAGAAGCAGAATTTGATATAGTATATGGAAAAGGAATCTCTAAAGAAGGAAATATTTTAGATATTGCTGTTAATTTAGATATTATTGAAAAAGCAGGTTCTTGGTTTAGCTATAATGGAGAAAGAATTGGACAAGGAAGAGAAAATGTTAAAAAATATTTAGCAGATAATCCAGAAGTAGCCAAAGAAGTGGAAAAGAAAATTAGAGATAATTTTAATACAGCATTTGAAAAAAGCCTTGGAGATGAAGAAGTAGACGAAGAACAAGAAACAGAACCAGAGGAGTAAAATATATTAATGTATACAATAGAAGAGTTTGATAAACTAAAAACTAAAGTATTAAAATATATAATGTATAAAAAAAGAACAGAAAATGAAATAAAAAGAAAATTTTCTGAAGAAGATTACGAATTATTAGAAGATGTAATAGAACATTTAAAAGAGATTGGGTATATAGATGATAAAAAATATGTAGAAAGAGCTATAGCTGAATTTACTAAATTAAATAATCTATCTATAAAAGAATTGAAATATAAATTACAATCAAAGGGAATAGATTTAAATAATATTGATGATTATATATATAGCCATCAAGAAGAATTAGAAGAATATGAAATAAATTCAGCTAGAAATATTATTATAAAAAAGCAAAATAATTTAGAAGAACAATCTCTAATTCAATATTTAATAAAAAAGGGATATAGGTCAGACTCTATTAAACAAGCAATTGAAAATATTTCAAATGAAAAAGATTAGTTCTATTTAAAAGGAGTATTTAAACAGATGCAAAATATACTTACATTAGAAACCAAAAAATATAATTTAAAATTAGAAAATTTTGAAGGACCATTAGATTTATTATGCCATTTAATAGATAAAAATAAGATGGATATATATGATATAAATCTTAGTGAAATAACAGATCAATATATTGAATATATAAATAATATGGAAGAGATGAACTTAGAGGTAACAAGCGAATTTTTAGTTATGGCATCAACACTATTATACATAAAATCTAAAAATTTACTACCAAACCAGGTAGAAGACGAAAAAGAACTTACAGAAGAAGAATTGTTACAAAGAATTATAGAATATAAAAAATATAAAGAAATAACTAATAAATTGAAAGAAATGTATAAAAATAGTTGCTTCAGAGTTTTCAAACTACCAGAAGAAATAGAACTCCCAAAACAAAAATTAGATAAAGAATATAAAAAAGAAATTATTTCAGAAATGTATTCTGAAATAATTGAAAAAAATGCAAATAGATTAAACCAAAATGCTAAAAATATTGAAAAAATAGCAATAACTGAAACTTATACTGTAACAGATAAATTAAAAGTTATGTTTAAAGCATTATTACATAATAATAAATTTATATTTAATAATTTATTTTCTAATAAGAAATGCTCTAAACCAGAAATAGTAACTGCTTTTACTGGATTATTAGAACTATCGAGAAGAAGCAAAGTGTTAACTTCACAAGAAGAATTATTTGGAAATATTGTGGTAGAAAAAAATAAGTTTAGAAAATAATATAAATTTAAATAACCAAGCTACAGTGAATTATATGAATGTATGAATAAAAAAATTTGACATATAATAAAAATGATGTTAAAATATATTTGACGTCAAATTAGCAAGTCTTTCATGTAATGCTACCCTCCTTTCAAACTTAAGAAAGACAGGTGCATAACTATAATAACATTATATTTTCCATAATGTCAAATAATGGAAAATATAGAAAAAGTGTATAAAAATAAAAAAAATGGAAAAACTAATAGTAAATAACTTCAAAAGGAGGTTATGTATGATATTAGTTTTCTTTTTTTGTTTTATAATATTAGTTATTTTTATGATTTTAATTTTTACCATAATTTCAACAATAAGAATAAGTATAAATGAATTTGAAACTACAAATTTAACTACAGCCAAATTAAGGTATCAGCTAAAAATATCATTCTATATCTTTAATAAAATTAAATGGTTTTCTTTTAAACTTAATAATAGAAAAATTAATAAAATCTTTAGAAAAATGCATTTAGATAATTTGGATATAAAGCAATTGGAGAAGGATATTAGGCTATCTGATGTAGATGAAATATTAAAAATAAAGCCTAAAATATCATATATGAATTTAGATTTGAAGTTAGGAATTGATGATGTGATTCTAACAACATATTTAGTTCCAATTGTTAGCACAATCATTGCGATAATATTGCCATATATGTCCAAAAAAAGTGATATTAATAGTATATATTATAAAATAGAACCAATATATAACATGAAAAATAAATACTATATTAAATTAAATATAGTATTAAATATCAAAATAGTAAATTTACTAAATTGCATTTATAAAATTTATAGAAACAAGAAATTTGATAAAAGAACAAATAAAATTCAATTTAATGTATAAATTATATAAAATTGGTACATATTATCAATAAAATATAATTAAAGGAGAGTTGATAAAATGAGTGAACATCCAATTGAAGGTCTTATGCTTACAGCAATGAATAGTTTGCAAGATATGGTAGACGTAAATACTATTATAGGGGAACCTATAGAAACAAGTAATAATATGGTAATAATACCAATTTCTAAAGTAGGATTTGGATTTGCAGCAGGGGGAAGCGAATTTAGAGGTGAAACTTTAGATGAATACACTAAAAAAGAAAAAGAAGAGCAAGTACAATATAGATTACCATTTGGAGGAGGCTCTGGTGCAGGAGTTAGTATATCTCCAATAGCATTTTTAGTAGTTACTCAAAATAATGTTAAATTATTACCAGTAAATCATTCTTCAGCTATAGATAAATTAATGGATTATGTTCCAGATTTAATGGAAAAAGTAAATTCATATTTAAACAAATCTATGCAAAACAAAAAAGAAGAGAAGAAAGAAGAAGCTAAAAGAGCTGAAAAGGAACATCGAGAGGCAAAAGAAACATTAGAAAATTTAACAGAAACAATTCAAAATGTAAGTAGAATTCGTCCTAAAAGAAGTAAAATAGGGCATCAACAATTACCTCAACAAACAATGGATTATGATTATGAATATGATGAGACAAATGAAAATGTTAATTTAGATGATGAAGAATAAAATATATAAATAGTAATAAAAAAATATCTTCTAAATATAATGTTATTAATTATATTAGGAGATATTTTTTTCCTAGTTTATTACGATGAGGGGGTTTTAGTTTTGCCAAAAAAGATAATAAAGATAATTAGTTTTTCATTAATAATTATAACAATATTAATGTTTTCTGTTGTATTGGCTGCAGATGATTCTATATATGTTTGGTCATCTGAAACAGAGCCAATTTCAACTCCAACAAATGCAGAACCAGATAAAGACCAAAATGAGAATGTACAAGAAAATGCAACTAATTTAAATTTGGAATCTGGAGGAGCTATATTAATAGAACAAAAAACAGGGACTGTATTATATGAACATAACTCTCATGAAAAATTAAGGCCTGCTAGTGTTACAAAAGTTATGAGTTTGTTATTAATAATGGAGGCATTAGATTCTGGCCAAATAAGTTTAACTGATAAAGTTCCATGTACTGAAGATGCAGCTGGTATGGGGGGATCGCAGATTTGGTTAGAAGTTGGAGAAGAATTAACTGTAGATGAAATGTTAAAAGCTATTTGTGTAGTTTCTGCAAATGATTAGAGTGTTCAATAATAACAGGAAAATTTTTATACTTTACTTCATTTTTGAGCACTTCCTGGAAGTATATATATTGAAAATAAAACCATTATCCTGCAACAAACTTTTCTATAAATATTGAAATAACTATTGACATTATAAAGATTAAATAGTAAAATCATTTCGAACAATTTCGAAATGAAGAGGGTAAATATAATGGGAATGTCAGAAACATTAAAAGCTATATCAGATCCTGTTAGAAGAAAAATAATAGAAATGTTAAAAAAAGAAGAAATGACAGCAGGAGATATAGCAAATAAATTTAATTTAACAAACTCAACAGTTTCTTATCATTTATCATACTTGAAAAAAGCAGATTTGATAAAAGAAGAAAAATATAAAAAGTATATTTACTATAAATTAAATACATCAGTATTTGAAGAAATACTTGTCTGGATTTATCAATTTGGAAAAGATGATAAAAAGGGAGAAAATAACAATGAAGCAAAGAATTGATATATTTATTTTATAAGTAAAGTGTGCGTTTTGCTTTGCGAATATGCATGGTTCGAAAAAACTTAATCTTGTTGCTCCAGAAATTTCTAGTTAAATTTCTTATGCAATAAAAATAGAAAATAGGAGGGGTAAAAAATGATTGAAATAAAAAATGTTTCAAAATCTTACGTAAAAGGGAAAAAGTCAGTGGATGACCTAAATCTTGAAATTAAAAATGGAGAAATTTTTGGCTTTTTAGGACCAAATGGAGCCGGAAAAACCACAACAATTAGAATGATAACAGGAATATTAAATATTGACGAGGGTGATATTTTAATAGATGGAAAAAGCATCAAAAAAGAGCCGTTAGAAGCAAAGAAAAACTTTGGGTTTGTACCAGATAGTCCAGATATGTTTTTAAAACTAAAGGGCATAGAGTATTTAATGTTTATGGCTGATGTATATGATGTGCCACAAGATAAGAGAAAAGACAAAATAGAAGAACTTACTAAAAAGTTTGAAATATATAATGACTTAAACAATCAAATCCAAAGCTATTCGCACGGTATGAGGCAAAAAATTGTAATATGTGGTGCATTGCTTGCCGAGCCTAAAAACTGGATACTAGATGAGCCAATGACAGGATTAGACCCAAAATCTTCTTACGATTTAAAAGAAATGATGAGACAGCACGCAAGGTCTGGA
>CAJFUM010000067.1 GCA_904420285.1 uncultured Clostridia bacterium
AGTACTGGTGCGAAGCACCAATAATAAAATTCAATATACTACAATTTTTTTATAAAACTTTGTTTCACATCATTGACATATATACACAATAATTTTAAATTTACCTGACAAAATATTGACAAGCCTATCTAAAACATGGTATGATAATATATCATGGGAGTTTTATCGTTCGATAAGGTAAAGCTTTAATAAACTCTTAATTTAAAATAAGGGTGATCTCTATAAAAAACTTATTTGTAAAAAAATTTTAATTAACAGAAGAAGGGTAGTTGGTAAAAAAGATGTATACCGACTTGCCTTTTTATTGCTATTTTTAGAAAAAAGTGAATCTATTTTATATTAATAGAAATCTAACTTTTTATATATTTTTGATATTTTCAATAAGAAAAGGCTGTAGTGGCTGATACAAGCCTTTCATAAAAAATAGTAAAGATTTAATATCACAATAATGTTGTTATGTAAATATAGGAAGAAGAGGAATTGATATAATATTACATATGGAAATAAAAGTTTAGGGAGCAGTAAACTAATAAAAACATATTGTTAATATTATATACAAGAAGGGCTTCTTGCTAATATATATATATATTTTTTGTTCTGCTTAATCTTTTTTAGGGGTGATTTTCTTTGGTAAAAGAAATTAAACATGAGAAATGTTCTCGTAAAACTTTTGCGAAAATCGGCGATTCAATCGAAATGCCAAATTTAATTAAAGTTCAAAAGGATTCATACGATTGGTTTGTAGAAGAAGGACTAGGAGAGATACTAAGAGATATATCTCCAATAATTGATTATTCTGGAAATTTAATTTTAGAATTCTTAGATTATTACATGGAAGATAAAACAAAATATACAGTAGAAGAAGCTAAAGAGAGAGATGCTACATATTCAACGAGACTACATGTTAGAGTAAGATTAATTAATCGTGAGACTGGTGAAATAAAGGAGCAAGAAATTTATTTGGGCGATTTTCCACTTATGACAGATAGTGGTACATTCATAATAAATGGTGCGGAAAGAGTTGTAGTAAGCCAGTTAGTTCGTTCACCTGGATGCTATTATGATTCGGCTTACGACAAAACAGGAAAAAAGATATATACATCTACAGTAATGCCATTAAGAGGTGCTTGGATAGAATATGAAACTGATGCTAATGATGTTTTTTGGGCTAGAGTAGACAGAACAAGAAAAATTCCAGTTACATGTTTGCTTCGTGCTATAGGAGTAAGTACAGATGAGCAAATTAGGGAATTATTTGGTGATGAAGAAAAAATCAAAGCTACTATTCAAAAAGATCCTATAAAAACTAGTGATGATGCTTTAATAGAAATTTATAAAAAGTTAAGACCAGGAGAACTTCCAACTGTCGATGCTGCTAGAAATCTATTTAATGGTCTATTCTTTGATCCAAGAAGATATGACTTGGCTAAAGTAGGAAGATACAAATTTAATAAAAAATTGAGTTTGGCTACTAGAATAACTGGAAAAGTTGCTTATGATAATGTAATTGATCCTTCTACAGGAGAAGTTATTATTGAAAAAGATAATATAATTACAGATGAAATAGCTGAAAACATACAAAATGCTGGTATAAATATTGTAAATATTAAATTAGATGACAAAAAAGTTGTAGTTATTGGAAATGGAACTGTAAATATCCATTCATATCTACCTAATGTTAATTTAAGTGATTTACATATAAAAGAGTATGTAAATTATAATGTTCTAAAATCAATAATTGATACAACTGATGAGGATAAATTACATGATGCTATAAAAGAAAGATATGAAGAATTAGTACCTAGACATATAACTACAGAAGATATAATTGCTTCTATAAGTTATTTATTAAATTTAGATAAAGGTTTAGGAGTAATTGATGATATTGACCATTTAGGAAATAGACGTATAAGATGTGTTGGGGAACTTTTACAAAATCAATTTAGAATTGGTTTAACAAGATTAGAAAGAGTAGTCCGTGAAAGAATGACTATACAAGATTTAGACATTGTTACTCCACAAACATTAATTAATACTAAGCCAATTTCATCTTCAATAAGGGAATTCTTTGGTAGTTCACAATTATCACAATTCATGGATCAAACCAACCCATTATCTGAACTTACACATAAAAGAAGAATTTCTGCATTAGGACCTGGAGGTCTTTCAAGAGAAAGAGCAGGATTCGAAGTTAGAGATATTCATTATACTCACTATGGTAGATTATGTCCTATAGAATCTCCAGAAGGACCAAACGTTGGACTTATCTCAGCACTTTCATCATTTGCAACAATAAATGAATATGGATTTGTTGAAACACCATATAGAAAAATCGATCATGAAACAGGAAAAGTTACTGATGAAGTAATATATATGTCTGCTGATGAAGAAGATAAATATGTAATTGCACAAGCATCTGAGCCAATAGATGAAGATGGAAAATTTGTAAATGATAGAATAAAAGTTAGAATAAAAGAAGAAATAACAATGGTTAGCAAAGATAGAGTTGATTTCATGGATGTATCTCCAAAACAACTTGTATCTGTTGCAGCTGCAATGATTCCATTCGTAGAGCATGATGATGCAAAACGTTCTTTGATGGGTGCTAACATGCAACGTCAAGCAGTTCCACTTTTAATGCCAGAATCTCCAATTGTTGGAACTGGAATTGAGTACAGAGCAGCAAGAGATTCAGGAATTACTGTTGTTGCAAAAAATGCAGGTGTTGTAGAAAAAGTAACAGGCGACGAAATTATAGTTAGAAATAATAAAGATGGATTAGATAGTTACAAATTAAGAAAATTCAAAAGAACAAATGGTGGTACATGTATTAATCAAAGACCAGTAGTTGTTCGAGGAGAGAAAGTAAATGAAGGAGATCTTCTTGCAGATGGACCATCTACTAAAAATGGAGAAATGGCACTTGGTAGAAACGTATTAGTAGCATTTACAACTTGGGAAGGTTATAACTACGAGGATGCTGTATTAATTAGTGAAAGACTAGTAAAGGAAGATGTATATACATCAATACATATTGAAGAATA
>CAJFUM010000068.1 GCA_904420285.1 uncultured Clostridia bacterium
AGCTAATGCAAGAAAAATTATGGAAGAAATAAAAGAAGGAAAATGTGATTATACTTTTGTTGAAGTAATGGCGTGCCCAGGAGGATGCATAATGGGAGGAGGACAACCAATTCACAATTCTAAAACTAGAATGAATGTTGATATAAGAGGAAAAAGAGCTAAAGCAATGTATTCAATAGATGAAAAAAGTGTAATAAGGAAATCACATGAAAATCCAATTTTAAAAACAATATATAAAGAATATATTGGAAAACCGGGTGAAAAAGTAGCACATAAACTTTTACATACACATTACACACCAATGGAAAAATATAGATTTTAATAATGTCAAGTAAAAAATGACGAAAATTTAGAAGAAATTATTTACTTTTTTCTACAAAAAAAGTAATATAATAAAGGTATAATATTAAATGCAATTGATTGTATATAAAAATATAAATAAAGAAAAGGAACTAATAAATGAAAGAAGAGAAAAAAGAAAAATTTAAATCAGGTTTTGTATCAATACTTGGTAGAACTAATGTTGGAAAATCTAGTATTATAAATAGTTTAGTAGGAGAAAAAGTTGCTGCAATTGCAAATAAACCTCAAACAACTAGAACAGTAATTAGAGCAATTGTAAATAGACCTAATTCTCAAATTATTTTTATAGATACTCCAGGAATTCATAAGCCAAAATCAAAATTAGGAAATGTAATGGTAGAAAATGCATTTGAAGTTGCAAAAGATGTTGACATTATAATATTTGTTATAGAAGCAACTTCAGAAGAAATTGGAAGAGGAGATAAACTAATTTTAGAAAAAATAAAAGAAGAAAAAAGAAAAACCATTTTAGTAATTAATAAAATTGATTTAGTGGACAAGGCTAAAATTGCTAAGCTTATAGATTTGTACAAAAATGAATATGATTTTGCAAGTATTATTCCAGTTTCA
Organism: uncultured Clostridia bacterium; assembly: GCA_904420285.1. Lineage (GTDB taxonomy): Bacteria > Bacillota > Clostridia > TANB77 > CAG-508 > CALXVA01. Next base: position 934 of record CAJFUM010000068.1, read on the forward strand.
ACATTAAAAAATATTAATTTAAATGTAATATTAGATGAAATTGAAAAGAACTTAACTGAAGGACCTGCATATTATAATATTGAGGAATATACAGATCAGACTACTAGACAGATTGTAGAAGAGACAATTAGAGAAAAAGCATTAAAATTGCTTAATGATGAGGTTCCTCATGGAATTTATGTAGAAGTAGACAAAATGAAAAAAAGAAAAACTTTAGAAAATGAGCCAATTTTTAATATAGAAGCTACAATATATTGTTTAAGAGACTCTCATAAAGGAATAATTATAGGAAAAAATGGAAGTATGCTTAAGAAAATTGGAACTTATGCAAGACAAGATTTGGAAAAAATGCTAGGAATAAAAATTAATTTAAAAATTTGGGTTAAAGTTAGAGAAGACTGGATAAACAACAATAAATTTATAAAAAATTTTAAATTGCAATAATATAAAATGTATAAAAATTAAAAAAATGCAAAAGATAAAAATAAAGATATTGTGAAAAGCACATTAGCTTTATAATTGGTACAATGTACCATATGAAAGGAAGATGAATAACATGATAAAACAAATGGCTTGGAATACTTTTAAAAATACAGGTGATATAAATACTTTTTTAGAATTAGTTGAAGTACAAAATATAGAAAAAAATATGACAGAGGCGGAAAAACAAAATGGGAACATTGAAGGTAAAGGGAATAGTAATATCAGAAAATAATATGAATGATTATGACAAAATGGTTACAATATTAACACCAAATGGAAAAATAGGTTGTGCTGCCAAAGGAGCTAGAAGGCCAAGAAGTGCCCTTATGGCAGCGACACAATTTTTATGTTTTGGAGAATATTTAATATACCAGGGTGTTAGTTCATATAATATAAATTCTTGTGAAATAAATCAGATGTTTTATAACATTAGAATGGATTTAGATAAACTACAATATGCATCACATATAACTAAAATAATAAGTGATGTTACTGATGAGAACCAAAATACATATAAAATATTACAACTTTTTCTAAATACATTATATGTATTATCAGAAACAGATAAAAATATGGATTTAACAATATCTATATTTAAACTTAAGCTTTTATGTTATTTAGGTTTTACACCTATTATAGATGAATGTGCGAACTGTAAAAATAAGTTAGATAAAATTAGCGCATTTAGTTTTAGAGATAATGGATTTAAATGCCAAAGTTGTGCAAGACAAGATAAAGGAGCAATTGAGATATCTGAAGCAACTGCTAATGCAATAAAATATATTGTACTTGCTCCTCCTAAAAAGCTATTTTCTTTTAATGTGTCAGAAAAGAGTGTTAGAGAATTAGAAATAATTAGTAAATTATATTTAAATGAGAAATTAGATAAAGAATATAAAATGGAAAAATTATTTTAAAAACTATAATAGATTATTATTATAGTTTTTTATATGTAATTTATATTCATAAAAAATATCATTATTATAGACTTAATCTTTACTCTACCAACGAAAAGCTGGATTTGACATAAAACATGAAATATGATATACTAAGTTAGCTGTAAAAGAATGTTTTCTAAAGGAGAAAAAATATGGGAGACATAATAAAGTTCGGAATTGGTTTTGTAACAGGAAGACCAAATGTTTGTAAAGTAATAAATAATACTTATGAAAGATTAGTGAATCAATTTAAAAATAAAAATTTGAATGTAGAATTAACAATATTTATTCTATTTGATTTAGGTTATCAATTCACTACAAGAGTGGATTTTTATGGTATTATACCAAATGTATATAAAGACATAAAAATTAGATATATAACACCAGAAGATATAGAAGAAGAAAAGAAAAAGCTTATAGGAAGGGAGATTCTTTCTAAAGCAGAAACTGAACTATTTTTTGGGCATGGTCATGCAAAAGGAAGAAATACGTTAATGTATTATGCAAAAAAATATAAAATGGATTATTTATTATTCTGGGATGATGATGAATATCCAGTTGCCTGCATAAAAAACGGAGAAAAAGGTGATATTACTTGGAAAGAACAAGATAATATAACAATGCATTTAAAATACATACAAGATGCAGATGTAACAATAGGATATCATTGTGGATATATCTCTCCAATACCATATGTAGAATTAAATGAAGATATAAATGAAAATTTATTTAAAGAATACATAGAAGCTATTAGTAATGAAGTAGTATCTTGGAAATCGATAAAAGAAAAATTTGTAAAGGATAATGGAATCACATATGCAGATCCTAAAATTGCAAATGGAGAAGGTGTCTATGAGCAAAAAGATGAAGGAAATGGAAATTGGGTAGTTGGTTCTACTTTATGTTTAAATTTAAATCATATCGATAAAATTCCTGCTTTCTATAACCCAGAAGGAGCAAGAGGAGAAGATACTTTCTTTTCAGTTAATTTAAAAGATTCAAAGATAATAAAAGTTCCAGTATATCATTTCCACGATGGATTTTTAAAATATACTGGAATAGTAAGAAAACAATATCCTAGAACATTAAAAAAGATTAGAGCATCTGATGAAGAAGTAGAACAAAGATTTTTAAAAGCGTCAAGAGGCTGGATAAGATATAAACCACTATTACTTTACATAACAGATAAAGAAAAGTATAACATAAAAGTTAAAGAAAATTATGAAAAACTAAAAAGAAGTATACCAGAGGTAAACAAGTTATTTGCAGATGATGTATTTAATTTGCTTTTATCAGATTTTGAACAGTATGATAAAAGTGTAAAGAAAAACTATCAAGAATTTATTAAAACTAATGAAATATGGGATAAATTAAAAAGGTTTTAGGAGAAATAATATATGGATAATATAGAAATTCTTAAGAAAACAGAGTTTGAAAAAAGGGAAGAAAGGCTAAAGAATGCTAAAAAACAAGAATTAATTTATACTAATAAAAATAAAAAACAATTAAATATTACATATGTTATGACTTGGACTGGAATTTGTGGTGGTACTAAAATAATATTAGAACATGCCAATAGATTAACAAATAAGCGGGCATAATATTACACTAATATCACATGATAAAAGGCCAGACTGGTTTCCTTTAGATGAAAAAGTAGTATTTAAACAAGTTGAATGGGGAAAAATATTATGTGAGGAAATTTCAAAAAATACAGATGTTATTGTTGCAACGTATTGGAGAGAAATTTATGAATGTGTAGAACAAAAAATTGCTCCAGTTGTATATTTTGAACAAGGAGATTTTCATCTATTTGATTTAGAAAAAGTAGATGATAGGTTATTTAAGTATATAGATAAACAATTCAAAACAATTAATTTTATTTATACAGTCTCCTCATTTGCAAAACAGAAATTAAAAGAAGTATATGGAGTAGAAGCAAAAGTAATTCCTAATGCTGTAGATGATAAGGTATTTTATTATGAACCACATGAAGTAAATGAAATTCCTAATATTACAATAATTGGTTCTGAAGAAGCAAAATTTAAAAAAATACAAAATATCATTGAAGCATTAAAAATATTAGAAAACAAAGGATATAAAATAAAACTTAATTGGATAACTCCTACAGATCCTAAGGTTAATTTAGACTTAGCACCTATAGTAAATCCACCTCAAAAATTAATAGGAGATACATTAAGAAAAACTGATATCTTTGTATGTGCATCAATGTACGAATCTTTTTGTTTACCAGTATTAGAAGCAATGACATGTGGTGCTGCTATTATTACAACTAATAATGGTGGAAATATGGATTTTGTAAGAGAAAATGAAAACGCATTAATAATAGAAAAAGACAATATAGAAGATATTGTAAATAAAATAGAAAAATTATTAAATGATAAAAAATTGAAAAATTTTTTAGTAAAGAATGGAGTTGAAGAATCAGTGCAATATTCTTGGAATAATACTATTGAAAAAATAGATAAATATTACCATGAAATTGCCCATTATGTAATAGAATAAGGTGATAAAAATGTATTTAATTAAAGAATTCGATAGTAAATATAATACAAAAGTAAATGAATTTATTATATCAATTTTTGTGGAAGAATTTGGATTTGAAGAATATAGGCAAGAATTAGAAGAACAAGATAATTTAGACTATATAAAAGATGGTGGCAATTTTTGGATTGCTTTAGATGAAGATGAGAATGTAATAGGAACTATTGCATTAAAAAGACATAATAAAAATGAAATGGAATTAAAAAAATTATATGTAAGAAAAGATTATAGAGGAAAAGGATTATCTAAAGAATTATATAATCATGTAATTAGTGTTTCAAAAGAAAAAAACATACAAAGAATTTATTTAGGAACATATAATAAATTAGAGACTGCAGTTCACTTCTATATTAATAGAGGATTCCAAAGAATTGAAGAAATGAACGACGAGTCAAATGATGCTATTTATTATGAATTATATGTGTGAATATTTATAATACAAGAAAGGTTAAATATGTATATAATAGTAGGACTTGGAAATCCAGAGCCAGAGTATTCAAATACAAGACATAATATGGGTTTTGATGTTATAAATAAATTAGCTAAAGAAAATGATATAAAACTTAATAAAACAAAATTTAATGCTATTTATGGCTCTGGTATTATTGAAAATGAAAAAGTAATTTTAATAAAACCACAAACATTTATGAATAATAGTGGTAGCTCAGTTGAGGAATATATAAATTTCTACAAAATTCCATTAGAAAATATGATAATAATTTATGATGATATGGATACAGATATAGGTAAAATAAGAATTAGAGCAAAAGGAGGTCCTGGCTCTCATAATGGAATGAAATCAATTGTAAAAGAAATTAAATCAGAAGAATTTCCACGTATAAGAGTAGGAATAGGAAGACCTGTAGATGAATTTAATAGAATAGATTATGTTATAGGTAGAATTAATGCAGAAGAATTTTTAGAATTGGAAAAAGGAGAAGAATTAGCTAAAGAAGCAATAAAATACTGGATAAAGAATGGAATTGACAATACCATGAATAAGTACAATGTGAAAGGATAGCCAAGAAGGGATAAGAAATGCAAGAATTATTAATAAATGTAGATAATAATAAAAAAGAAATATTGTTAGTAGAAAATGGAAAATTAGTAGAAAGATATACAGAAGAACAAGGACAAGACAGAATTGAAGGAAATATATATTTAGGTATAGTAGAAAATATATTACCTGGAATGCAAGCTGCATTTGTAAATATAGGTAAAGAAAAAAATACATTTATACATATTAGAGATATAATTCCAAAAGTAAGTATTGAAACAGGAAATAAGAATGAAGATTTTACAGAGTATAATATTAAAGATTATATAAAAGTTGGTATGCCAATTTTAGTGCAAGTAAAAAAAGATAGTACAAATAAAAAAGGAGCTAGAATTTCTACTCATTTAAGTATTCCAGGAAGATATGCAGTTATAATACCAAATGAAAAATTTATTACAATATCTCAAAAAATAGATGGAGAAAATGAAAGAGAAAGATTAAAACAAATTCTAAAAAATAAGATAGAAAATAAATATGGAGCGATTATAAGAACTGCAGCAGAAGGAAAAAAAGAAGAAGAAATAATAAATGATATTGATAAAACAATTGATAAATATAATAAAATAATAGAAACATATAATAAGTCTATAAAATCTAAAACAATTAAACCAAAATTAATATTTCAAAGTGAAGGAATAATACAAAGATTAATTACTGATTTAATTGATAAAGATTTAACTGATATAATAACAAATGATAAACAAGTTTATACAGATATTGAAAAAAAATTAGAAGATATTAATTATAATATTAAATTAGAATTAAAAGATGATATATTAGGAATGTATCAATTAAATAAGCAATTAGAAGAGATAGAAAATAGAAAAGTTTGGTTAAAATGCGGAGGGTTTATTACTATTGATAAAACTGAAGCATTAACAGCAATAGATGTAAACTCTGGAAAATATACTGGAAAACAAAATTTAGAGCAAACTATTTTTCTTGTAAATAAAGAAGCAACAATAGAAATTGCAAGGCAACTTAGACTAAGGGATATTGGTGGTATAATAATAATAGATTATATAGATATGAAAAACAAGGAAAATGAAGAGAAAATAATAGATTTATTTAAAGAAAATTTAAAAAAAGATAGATCTAAAACTCAGATAGTAGGATTTTCAAAATTAAATTTATTAGAAATGACACGTAAGCATATGTGTAGTAATGATTAAATAAAATAAAACCAGGAGCGAAAACTCCTGGTTTTATTTTGTATATTAATTTCCCTCTAAAATAATCTTTAATTCTTCATGTCTTTTTACTTTTTGAGTTGTAGTTTTAATTAATGGAGTTTCAGTTAGTAAAATTTCTCTTATATATTTATATGCTGGCATTTGATGATTAACATTTTCTTTAATATCTTGCCAAACCTTAGAATATAAATCCTCTTTACTAATGTTAGGAAACATTTCATTTACTGTTTCAGTATTATACACAATTTTAGCACAAATTTTGTAATCTCCATCTTCTAAAGGTTTTCCATAAACCATACTTTCAGCAACATAAGGAATTTTATTGATTAATATTTCTAATTCTTCTGGGAAAATATTTTTTCCGTTTTTTAATACTATTACATCTTTTTTACGTCCTGTTATAAATAAAAAACCATCTTTATCAAAATAACCCAAATCTCCTGTATAAAACCAATCATCTTTAATAACTTCAGAAGTAGCTGTAGGGTTATTAACATATCCAAGCATAACTGTTGGAGCTTTTACAGCAATTTCTCCTATCCCATCTTGATTTGGATTGTCAATTTTTACATCAATACCAGGAAGAGGGAAACCAACAGAACCACATCTTTTAAATTTATCATTTTCACCTGCAACAACAGGAGATGTTTCTGTTAAACCATATCCTTGCAATAAATTAATTCCTAAATCTAAAAATCCTTGTATAGCATCTTTACTCATTGCTGCACCACCAGCAATTAAAATTCTAAGCTTTCCACCCAAGTTTTCTAAAATTTGTTTAAATACTTTACGTCTTATATCAATTCCAAACTTCAACAAACCATTACATAATTTAGTCATGTTTTTTACTAATTTAGTTTTTCCTTGCTCTTCAATACCTTTTTTAATTTTTTTATACATAATTTCTAACATCAAAGGTACACATACAAATCCAGTAACTTTAAATTCTGCTAAATTCTTTTGCACATACTTTAAACCATCACAAAAAGCAACAGTTATACCAGAAAAAGTTCCATAAAGAAAAGTACATGTCGATTCAAAAGTGTGATGTAATGGCAAAAATGATAAGAATGTATCTTCTTTTCTAATATCAGTCATTTGAGCAAGAGAATAAATATCCTCACAAATGTTAGATTGAGAAAGTGCAACTGCTTTAGAAATAGAAGTAGTACCAGATGTAAAAAGCATAATAGACATCTTTTTATTATCTATAATTACATTAGCATATTGATTATCTCCATTTTGTATACTTGTATATCCATCTTTAATAATATTTGAATAAGAAGAAAAATTGTCTAAATTATCCATACAAATATAATGGGATAATTTTGAATTCTTTTCTTTTTGAAGTTCAGAAAAAACATTAATATATTTTTTATCGAATATAACAGCTTCTGCTTCACTCCTAATAATTAAATCTTTAATTTCATTATCTGGTAAGGCCCTATCTAAAGGAACTACTATCATACCAGATGTAGTAATTGCCAAATAGCTAGTACACCATTCATATCTATTTGGAGATATTACTGCCACCTTCTTATTAGATAACCCAAGATTTAAAAGAGATGTTCCTAAAGCTTTAATATCATTTGCAAATTGGGAATATGTTATTGTAATATGTTCTTTAGATTGTGGAGATTCTTTGTATTCAAAAGCTACTTTATCTGAATATAAAGTGGAATATCTATTTACTAGCTCTCTAAAATTATTAATTTTCTCAGCATTATATAATTTACTTTTGTATTTCATTAATTTTTAAATCCCTCCTAAGTATATTTACTGGATATATTTTACAATAATAATAAAATTTATTCAAGAACAAAATGAAAGAATAGAAAAAATATAGATGTTGAAGAATCACATTGTAAATTTTTTAAATATGATTACTGTTCTAATGTTACTAGATAATGGTTTTTAACAAAATAAAAGAGCTTTCATTAGAACGAAGGCTCTTTTAATAATCAGAATGCAAATATTTTTTTC
>CAJFUM010000069.1 GCA_904420285.1 uncultured Clostridia bacterium
GAAAAAGATGTATTAGAAAAAGAACTAACAAAAACAATAAAAACAGTAGATGACATTTTAAACAATGAAACAATTACAAATGCAATGTTAAAAACAATAATAGATACTATTTACGTAGATAGCGAAGGAAATGTAGAAGTAAGATTAAAATTATTAAATGAAATTGGAAGTCAGCCTACAGTAATTACAAATTTTGAAGATATAAATTCTACCGTTACGAAAAGTAACAACAGTACATAAAGATGTTAGTGAAAGATTACAAAAAATAAGCCCTTACTTAGCTGCTGAAGTAAGAAGCATTTTAGATGAGAATAAAGCTGAAAGACACATTAGAGGAGGTATGGCAACTAAATTAAAATATAGCCATGAAGCTGAAAAACATAAATGATTTAATAAAAAAAGGCAGATTTTTTGAGGTATGTAAAAAATATTAGAAATTTTGTATAAAACTTATACCAAATTTTCTTTTACATTCCAATTATAAAATATCTGCCCTTTTTTTAAGACATAAATCTTTATATTCCCATTATATTATATCCATTATCTGCATATAATATTTGTCCAGTTACAGCTGAAGACATTTTGCTAAATAAAAATGAAACTACATCTCCTACTTCTTCTGTTGTAACATTTCTTCTTAATGGTGCCTTTTCTTCTACTACATTTAATATACTACCAAAATCTTTTATTCCTTTTGCAGATAATGTTTTTATAGGACCTGCAGATACTGCATTAACACGAATATTTTTCTTTCCTAAATTATCTGCTAAATATCTTACACTAGTTTCTAGTGCTGCTTTTGCTACTCCCATTACATTATATCCAGGTAAAACTTTTGTAGATCCATAATATGTTAAAGATACTAAGCTTGCACCTTCATTTAATACTTCTAATTCATCTGCAATTCTAGCAACTGCTACAAAAGAGTATGCACTTATGTCATTAGCATGAGAAAATCCTTCTCTACTTGTAGTGATAAAATCATTTCTTAAATCTTCTGTATTTGCATGTGCTATACTATGTAAAATTCCATCTAATTTTCCATTTTCTTCTTTAATTTTTGTTAAAGCTTGCTTAATAGATTCATCACTAGAAGCATCACAAGTATATGCTTTAGCATTTGGGATTTCTGAAATTAATTCTTCTATTTTTTCTCTATTATCTTCTCCCATAAAAGTAAATAATACTTTTGCACCATTTTCAGCTGCTGATCTTGCTGCTCCCCAAGCAATACTCCATTTATTTCTTATTCCCATAATTAAAATTGTTTTATTTTCTAATAACATTTCTTTTCCTCCTTAAAAATTTTTATAATTTCATTACATGTTTCTAAATTTCTGATAACGTTTTTCTATTAATTCATTTATATTTAATTCTCGCAATTCTTTAGTTATTGAGATAATTTTCTTTTTCATTATATCTGACATTTTTTCTATATCTTTTTTAGCATTTCCATTTGGTTCTTTTAAAACTTCGTCTATTATTCCTAATTCTAATAAATCTTTGGCAGTTAATCTCATTTTTTCTGCTGCTTCTTCAGCTCTACTGCTGTCTTTCCATAATATACTTGCATAACCTTCTGGAGACAAAATTGAATATATAGCATTTTCTAACATTAGAATTCTATCTCCTAAACCAATAGCCAATGCTCCACCACTAGAGCCTTCTCCAATTACAAATACTATAATTGGAACTTCTAAATCTGACATTTCCATTAAATTTCTTGCAATTGCTTCTCCCTGTCCTCTTTCTTCTGCGCCAATTCCTGGATAAGCTCCTTTTGTGTCTATAAAAGTAATAATTGGTCTACCGAAATTTTTCTGCTTGTTTCATAAATCTTAAAGCTTTTCTATATGCTTCTGGATTAGGCATTCCAAAATTTCTTTCTATATTTTCTTTTGTATTTCTTCCTTTTTGTTCTGCAATTATAGTATAGTTTTTATTATTTATACTTCCTAAACCACATACAATTGATTTATCATCTTTATAAAATCTATCTCCATGAAGTTCAATAAAGTCATCAAATATATTTTCTATATAATCCAATGCTGTTGGTCTGTCATTTTCTCTGGCTATTTTTACTCTCTGCCAAGCAGTTAGTTTTGCCATTTTCATCAATCCTTTCAATTCCTATTATTATTTATTAAATTTAATCAATTTATATATAGTTTCTTTCATTTCTTTTCTATTTACAACTTTATCTATAAATCCATGTTCCAATAAAAATTCTGAAGTTTGAAATCCATCTGGTAAATCCTGCCCTATTGTTTGTTTAATAACTCTAGGTCCTGCAAATCCAATCATTGCACTAGGCTCTGCTAAAATAATATCACCTAGACTAGCAAAACTAGCTGTAACTCCACCATATGTAGGATCTGTAAGTACTGATATATATAAATTCCCAGCTTTATTTAATTTTTTAATTGCAGCTGAAGTTTTGGCCATTTGCATTAAAGAGACTATACCTTCCTGCATTCTTGCTCCTCCAGAAGCACAAAATATTATAATAGGAAGTTTTAATTCAATTGCTTTTTCTACTGAATATGTAATTTTTTCTCCTACAACTTTTCCCATACTTCCCATAAGGAAATTGCTATCCATTACACAAATAACAACTTTTTCAGAATTTATGCTTCCTAATCCACATTTTACAGCTTCATCTAATCCAGTTTTTTCTTTTAAAGCACTTAATTTTTTTATATATTCATCCATTTTTAATGGATTATCTGTAGAAACATCTAATTTAAACTCTTCAAAAGTTCCTGCATCTATTATTTGTTCAATTCTTCTTCTACTAGATAATCTAAAATGATTACCACAATTTGGGCATATACTATAATTTTTATGCAAATCTTCCTTATATAATATTTCTTTACACTTTTCACATTTTACCCACATTCCAACAGGAATATCACTTCGGTGTTCTTTTTCTACACCATCATCATTATATTCAATTCTTTTTTTTATTTTATCAATAACCATTTTATCATCATTTAATCAATCTAATGCTTTAGATTAATTCCTTTCTGTAAATTTTACATAAATTTTTCTATAAAAGAAGTATCGTAATCATTATTCACAAAGTGTTCATTTGATAATATTCTAAACAAAAAGTCTATATTTGTGTCTATTCCTTCTATAACACACTCTTCTAACGCTCTTTTCATTTTTGCAATAGCTGCATCTCTATTTTCTGCATGAACTATAAGCTTAGCAATCATTGAATCATACATTGGTGGTATAGTATAGCCTGTATATACTGCAGTATCTATTCTAACACCATTTCCACCTGGTAAATTTAATTCAGTTATTTTTCCAGGACATGGTCTAAAATTTTTATCTGGATTTTCTGCATTAATTCTACACTCAATACTATGTCCTCTAAAATTAATATCTTTTTGAGTAAATTCCATTTTTAATCCAGAAGCAATTTTTATTTGTTCTTTCAAAATATCTATACCAGTAATCATTTCTGTTACAGGATGTTCCACTTGTATTCTTGTATTCATTTCCATAAAATAAAAGTTTTTATCTTTATCTACCAAAAATTCTATAGTTCCTGCATTTGTATATCCAGCTGCTTTTACTGCTCTAACAGCTGCTTTTCCCATTTTATTTCTTAATTCTTCATTTAATATCATTGATGGGCTTTCTTCTAAAACCTTTTGATTTCTTCTTTGTACTGAGCAATCTCTTTCACCTAAATGTACTACATTTCCATGTTCATCAGCAAGTATTTGCATTTCAACATGTCTAGGGTTTACTATAAATTTTTCCATATATATTGAATCATCATTAAATGAAACTTTTGCTTCTTGCTTTACTAAATTGAATGCATTTTCCATTTCAGATTCAAATTCTACTTTTCTTATTCCTTTTCCTCCACCACCAGCTGCTGCTTTTAATAGTACCGGATACCCAATATTTTTAGCACATTTAATCGCATCCTTTACATTTTCAATACAACCTTCTGAGCCTGGAATAACAGGAACTTTAGCATTTTTCATTAATTCTTTGCTATTAGATTTATTTCCCATTAAATCAATAACTTTGTATGATGGTCCAATAAATTTTAAATTACTTTCTTCACACATTTTTGCAAAACTTGCATTTTCTGATAAGAATCCAAATCCTGGATGAACACTGTCGCAATTTGTTCTACATGCTGCTTCTAATATGTTTTGTATGTTTAAATAACTTTTTGCTGATGGAGCAGGTCCTACACACACTGCTTCATCAGCAAGTTTCGTATGAAGAGCATCTTTGTCTGCTTCTGAATAAATAGCTACTGTTTTTATATTAAGCTCTTTGCAAGCTCTAATTATTCTTACTGCAATTTCTCCTCTATTTGCAACTAAAACTTTATTTAACATATCTATCTCCTCTTGTATTTTTTTATTATTCATGCTATAATATTTAACATTAACATCTGAAGGGAGTGCCTTTTATGAATTGGAAAAACGAATTTTCTAGCCACACAAATCTTACACACGTCGACTCCGAGAAGAACTATTCTGTTTCCGAAAGCGATAGTTTCGCCAATCTTCAGTACAGAGTTCTCTGTCTAAAGGAAGGGAAATTCAAAAGCAAGCCAACTTGTATTAGGCTATTAGATGAAATTGAACGTGAATTCCAAATAACGGGCTATATGCCTAATTATTTGAACATTTTCTTGTTCAACAACTATAGCCACCATACTTTAAAAGTCGTTTTTCGGTCTATCGGATATAATATACCTTACAGACCCAAACGATTAAAGTCTGGTACTCCTGTATTAGCTTTTCATGCATGGAGGATTTTCTAAGACATTCCCAATTTGTTTATATAGGGGTGGATATTCCACCTCTATTTTTTTACACTATAGCAAATGTAAGCTCACCTTTTGCTGCAATTTTTCCATCTACAGTTGCAATTGCTTCACCTACACCTACAGGTCCTTTTTGCTTTATTATTTTAACTTCTAGTTTTAGTACATCTCCTGGTAGTACTTGTTTTTTAAATCTAAGTTTATCAATTCCACCAAATAAAGCATTTTTACCTTTATTTTCTTCCAATGATAATATTGCTACAGCACCAGTTTGTGCTAATGCCTCTACTATTAGAACTCCTGGCATTATTGGATTTCCTGGAAAATGTCCTTCAAAATGTGGTTCGTTTATACATACATTTTTATATGCTATACAACTCTGCCCAGGTATACATTCTTCCACTTTATCTATCATTAAAAAAGGTGGTCTTTGTGGAATAATTTTCATTATTTCATTTATATCTAACATACTTTTTCCTTCTTTCTAAATTTTAACAACGTAAGATGCCATTTTTCATTCGTTTTAGCGAAGTTTAAATAAAGGCCTACCATAATCCACCATTTCTCCATCATTTACACAAACTTCGGCTATTTCTCCATCAAATTCTGATTCTATTTCATTCATTAATTTCATTGCTTCTACAATACAAACTATATCTCCTTTTTTTACTTTACTTCCCACTTCTACATATGGTTTTGCATTTGGAGATGATTTTGCATAAAAAGTACCAACCATTGGTGATTTTATAATTTTAAATTCCTCATCATTTTTTTCAATAACAGTTTCTTCTGCTTTTATAGGCTCATTTACTTTTTCATTATTAGTTGGTACTGTTATATATTGTACATTTCCTGGTGTCTGCATTGGTATTGTTGGTGCTTTATCTTTTTTCATACTAATTTTTACACCATCTGGAAATTCTATATTAAGCTCATCTATTTTAGAATTTCCCATATCATCAATTAATCTTTTAATATCTTCGTAATTCATGTTCTAACTCCTAACTCTCTATAAATTTAAATTTCTTTATTTAAATTTTAACAATATAAAATTAAGTTTATTTTATTCATATTTCTTTAATAAGATACTTGCATTATGACCACCAAATCCTAAAGAATTTGACATTGCATATTTTACATCTACTTTTCTTCCTTCATTAGGAACGATATCTAAATCACATTCTTCATCTGGAACTTTATAATTTATTGTTGCTGGCACAAAACCTTCTTCTACTGCTTTTGCACATATAACTGCTTCTACTCCTCCAGCAGCGCCTAGTAAATGTCCTGTATTTCCTTTTGTTGAGCTTACCATAACCTTTTTACTTGCTTCTCCTAGAGCTGTTTTTATTGCTTCTGTTTCACTAGTATCATTTAAATGTGTTGAAGTTCCATGAGCATTTATATATGTAATATCTTCTGGATTTGCATTAGCTTCTTGCATTGCAATTTTCATTGCTCTTGCTCCTCCTTCTCCTCCTGGAGCTGGAGAAGTTATATGGTATGCATCTGAAGTAGCTCCATATCCTACTATTTCAGCATATATTTTTGCTCCTCTACTAATAGCATGTTCTAATTCTTCTAGTATTACTATTCCTGCACCTTCTCCCATTACAAATCCGCTTCTCTCTTTATCAAATGGTATACTAGCTCTATTTTTATCTGTTGCTTGTGAAAGTGCTTTTATATTAGTAAAACCTGCAATTCCTATAGGAGTAATAGATGCTTCTGTACCTCCACATATTACTATATCTTGGTATCCATCTTTTATCATTCTAAAACTTTCTCCTATACAATGAGTTCCTGAAGCACATGCTGTAACCATTGAAATAGATTCCCCTTTAGTACCTAATTCTATTGCAACATTTCCAGCAGCCATATTTACTATATTCATTGGAATAAACATTGGAGAAACTCTATCTGGACCTTTTTCATGAATACTTTTCATTTCTCTTTCCATTGTCTCAAGTCCACCTATTCCAGAACCTAAAATTACTCCAACTCTTTCCTTATTTTCATCTTCTTTGTTTAATTTACTATCATTCCATGCTTCTTTTGCTGCAATAATTGCAAATTGTGAAAATGTATCTAATCTTTTTGCACTTTTTTTATCAAAATAATCTTCTGGATTATATCCTTTTACTTCAGCTGCTAATTTAACTTTAAAATTAGTAGTATCAAAATGTGTTATTTCATCTATACCACATTTTCCTTCTTTTATGCTTTTCCAGCAATCTTCAACATTATTTCCTATTGGAGTTATAGCTCCTAAACCTGTTATAACTACTCTTCTTCCCATTTCAAATTTCCTTTCTATTAACTTACATTATCATTCCGCCATCAATATTAATAACCTGCCCTGTAATATATGAACTATCTTCTGACGATAAAAATTTCACTACTTTTGCCACTTCTTTTGCAGTTCCCATTCTTTTTAGTGGTATTTGTGTGTTTATATTTTCTTTTACTGAATCAGATAAAACTTTTGTCATGTCTGTATCTATAAATCCTGGTGCAATTGCATTAACCAAAATATTTCTACTAGCTACTTCTTTTGCTAAGCTCTTAGTAAATCCTATAATTCCTGCTTTTGATGCAGAATAGTTTGTTTGCCCTGCATTTCCTGCTACACCTACTACAGATGATAAATTTACTATTCTTCCAGATTTTTGTTTTATCATATATGGTATAACATTTCTTGTAACATTAAAAGTACCAATTAAGTTTATATCAATAACCGATTCAAAATCTTCTTTTTTCATTCTCATTATTAATCCATCTTTTGTAATTCCTGCATTATTTACTAAAACATCTATTCTACCTAATTTTTCTATTGCATTTTTTGCCATGTCTTCACATTCATCAAAATTAGATACATCTGCTTTAATAAGTTCACACTTTACACCATTATTTTCTATTTCTTTTTTAATATCATCTAATCCATCTTGTTCACTTCTATAATTTAATGCTATATCAAATCCATTTTTAGATAATTCTATTGCTATTTCTTTACCAATTCCTCTAGTACCACCAGTTATTAAAGCTACTTTATTTTCACTCATTTTATTCATCCTTTCTATTTATAAACTATTAGTTCTAATATTATAAATGCACAAAATAAAACACCTGTAATTATTAATATTTTAAACATTTTACTCTTTATTAATTTTGTACTTATTACTCCTATTATTATAGCAGATACTATATATGGCATTAATAATATTCCTATAACTAAAATAATTCCCATTAAATTTACCAATCTACATTTTTAATTTTTCTATTGCTTCTTCTAAAGTTTTTAGATCATCTATATTTAATATCATTGCTTCCATTTCTTTTTCTTTACATACTTTTTTTACAAAGCCACTTAATGTTTTTCCTGGTCCTATTTCCACAAAAGTGTCTACTCCCATTTCTAACATTGTTTCTATAGATTTTCTAAATTTTACTGGACTTATAACATGTTTTGATAAAATTTCTACCATATCATCATTTTCTGTATATGATTCTCCATTTATATTTTTAATTACTGAAATATTACTTGGCATAAAACTAATTTTTGCAAGTTCTTCTTTTAATTCTTCTGATGCTAATTGTAATTTTTCTGTATGGAATGGTCCTGCTGTTTTTAATTCAACTACTTTTCTAGCTCCCATATCTTTTGCAATATCCATTGCCATTAAAACAGCCTCTTTTTCTCCAGATACTACAACTTGCCCTGGGCAATTATAGTTTACTGCTCTTACAAAGCCTAGATTAACTTTATTACAAGCTTCTTCAACAATTTTATCTTCTAATCCTATTATTGCTGCCATTGCCCAATTACCACTTGGTGCTAATTCTTGCATTATAGTTCCTCTTTTTCTAACTATATCTGCCCCATCATCTATATTAATTACACCAGCACAAGTAAGTGCACTATATTCACCTAAACTTAATCCTGCTGCTGCTACTGGCATAATTCCATTACTTTTTAAAATTTCTAGAATAGCCATACTCATTGAATATATAGCAATTTGAGTGTTTTTTGTTTCGTTTAAAGAATCTTCACTAGAATTAAATGTAATATCTTCTATACTTTCTCCTAATTTGCTATCAATTATATTATATATTTTTCTTGCTTCTTCATAATTATCGTAAATATCTTTTCCCATTCCTACAAATTGTGTTCCTTGCCCAGGAAACATATAACCAATTTTCATATCGTTTTCTCCCTCTATTATTAAATTTCTAGTAAAATACTTCCTATATTAAGTCCACCACCATATCCTACTAAAATAATTTTATCTTTTTCATTTAATAGTTTTTTATCTAATATTTCTGATATAGCAATTGGAATACTTGCATTAAATGTATTGCCAATATTAGAAATATTTATATACATTTGTTTTTCAGTGGCACCAATTTTTTCTGCCATACTCTGTAATATTCTTAAATTTGATTGATGTGGAATAATATATTTTATATCTGATATATTAACATTCTGTTTTTCTAACAAATTATTTATATTCTCTGCTACTCTTGCAGTTCCAAATTTATATATCTTTTTACCATCCATGTATATTTTTTCATTTTCTTTACATGTTAGAATTTCACCTTGCTGACCTATGCTTTCAATATTCTTAGCATATAACTTATCTTCTGCTTTTCCTATTAAAGTGGCTCCAGCACCGTCTCCAAGTAATATTGAAGTGTTTATATCATCTTTAGCAAGAAATTTAGAATTTTTTTCAACTCCTATAACTAAAGCATATTCTACCTCATTTAATTCAATATATTTTCTTGCTATATCTAATCCATTTATATATCCACTGCAGCCTGCTAAAATATCCATACACATGCAATTCTTTATATTAAGTTCTTTCTGGATTTTAAAAGATATTCCAGGCATTGCATCTTCAAATTTAATTGATGTTACAATAATCAAACCTATTTTATTTATATCAACATTGTTTTTATTTAATAAATCTTTAACAGAATTTATTGCTAAATCAGACATATTTTCATCTTCTGCCCAATATCTTTTTTTTATTCCAGTTCTTTGATATATCCAATTATCATCCAAATCAAATTTTCTATTAAAATAGCTATTATCTATTTCATTTCTAGGCAAATACATACCACTTGCTATTATCTTAATCGAATTCATATGTATTCCTCTCTATTTTATTTTTCCGTATGGTATTATATCATAACTTTTTTTTATTTGCACTATTTCTACCAAGTGGTCAAAAAAACAAAGATTTGAAACACCATTCCAAATCTTTGCTATAACTCTCAATTTATTTTTCAACTTTTTCATTTTCTAATATTTTTTCTATATATTCTATCATTTTAATAAATGATACATATTCTTTATTTTTCATATTTTTGTACATATTAAATCATAATTACTTACATCAATTATTTTGCCAGTTACAAATTCTCCATTTTGTAAATTTTCATCACTATTAAGATATACTAGTCCATCAATTTCTGGAACATCCATATATGTTCTTCCTACATAAGTTTTTCCATCAAAGGCAGTATCTTCTATAAAAATTTCTATTTTATTTCCTATCCTTTTTTCTAAATTTTGTTTTGAAATTTCTTTTTGTAAGCTCATAATTTTATTGTATCTGCTCTTTTTGGTCATTGGATGAATTTGTTCTTTTATTCTAGAAGCAGGTGTGCCTTCTTCTTTAGAATATGAAAAACATCCTAATCTATCAAATTTTGCTTCTTTTATAAATTCATATAATTCTTCAAAATCTTCTTTTGTTTCTCCTGGAAATCCTACCATTACAGTTGTTCTTATAACTACTTCTGGAATTTCAGCTCTTAATTTTTTTATAAGAGCTCTAATTGATTTTCCATCACTTTGTCTATTCATCATTTTTAAAACTTTATCTGATATATGTTGAATTGGTATATCAAAATATTTACATATTTTATCATTATTTTTTACCACTTCAATTAATTCATCTGTTATTGTTTCTGGATATGCATACAAAAATCTAACCCAATGTAAATCTTTTATTTTACAAATTTCATTCAATAATTCTGCAAGTCTTGGCTTACCATAAATATCTATTCCATATTTAGTAGTATCTTGTGCTATTAATATTAATTCTTTATACCCATCATCAACTAATTTTTGTGCTTCCTTAATTATATCCTCCATATTTCTACTTATTTGTGGCCCTCTAATATATGGAATTGCACAATATGTACATCTATTACTACATCCATCTGCTATTTTTAAATATGCAAAATTATTTCCTGTAGATATTACTCTTTCTTCAATTTTATCAAAATTTCCATATTTATTAATATTGTTACTATCTCCTAACAATTTTTCAATTTGTTCCCATAAAGTATTATATTCACTATATTTTATGAATAAATCCACTTCAGGAAGAGCTTTTTTTAGCTCTTCCTTATATCTTTCTACCAAGCATCCCATTACAATTAAGAATTTACATTTTTTCTTTTTATACTCTGCCATTTCTAAAATTGTATTTATAGCTTCTTCTTTTGCAGATTCAATAAATCCACATGTATTTATAACTATAACTTCCGCTTCTTCTGGCTTATTTACTATTTCATATCTATTTTCTTTAAATATTCCTATTGTTTTTTCTGTATCAACTAAGTTTTTACTACATCCTAAAGATACAAATCCTATTTTCATATTTAAATCATTTCCTTTCTGTAGTCCATTTATTTTTGCCTTTTACTATTTTACAATATCATTTAATCTATTTAATCCATTTATTATTTTGTTATATGTATCTCTTGTTATCCCTTCCATATTCCCACTAGCATATGATGTTGCTGTACTCTTCATATCTATTAGTTCAAATCTATTTTCTGCTTCAGCTCCATTATCTACTAAATAAATAGGTGTATAATCAACTCTATTTAAATAAACCTTTCCATCTTTCCCGCTCTTTCTAAGTTCAATATTTAATACCAATTCTGTTCTAGCATCTTCTGCAGAAAGTGTTGAAATATATGTACCTATTGAATATGCTATAAATACATTATCTCCATTATCATTTTTCCTTATTTCCATTGGCTGTACGACAGATGGATGAGAGCCTAATATTAAATTAGCTCCATTTTTCACTAAGAAATCTGCAATACTTTTTTGTTCTTCATTTACCTTTTCAGAAATTGCATCACCCCAATGAATCATAACACATATATATTCTGCTTCATTTTCTTTTGCATACTCAATATCAGATTTTACTTGTTCTTCACTATACAAATTAATACAGTTTAATTCATCTTTTGATTTTTCATCTTCATTATCTAAAAAACAAGTATATGTTAAAAATGCTATTTTAGTATTCTTAATTTTTCTAATATATACAGAATTAGATTCTTCTATTTTATCTCCAATAACGTTATACTTTAGTTTTTCTAGATTTTTTCTTGTTTCAGATAATCCATCTACTCCATTATCTAAACTATGATTATGCGCAATTGTAACCATGTTCACTCCAGAATTTTTTACAGCTTCTGCAAATTCTATAGGTGCATTTTCAGAATTATATTTTCCTTTTATTATTCCAGTTTCCATTGTTCCCATAACAATATCTGCTTCATTTATATATCCAGATATTTTATTAAACATGTGAGAAAAATCATACGAATTAGTGTTAGCATTATATGCATCATCTAGCATTTCTTGGCTGCACAAAATATCTCCAACTGCAGACATTTTTATTAATGTATCTGATTCTGATATATTTTGATTTGTTTGAGTTATATTATCATTTATTTGAGAAAATATTTCTTGCGATTGTTTTTGTATTTCTTCTTTTTGTTTAGCAAGTAATTTTATATCTTGTTCTCTTTTATATATATTAATTATTATACAACTTATTATGACTAACACCAAAATACTAACTATTATCATAAAAGTTTTAAAGTTTAGCACTTCTTTTATTCTATTAATTCTTCTTATGTTTCTTCTATTTCTTGGCATTATTTCCTCCAATATATACTATTTTCTTAATTCTGCATTTATTTTTTTAGTTAACATGTCTATTATTTTTTCCATGCTTGCATTTATTTCTTCGTCTGTTAATGTTCTATCCATTTTCTCAAATGTAAGTGAAAATGCAATACTCTTCTTATTCTCTTCTATACCTTTTCCAGTATATACATCAAAAACTTCTATTTTTGTTAAAGTTGAACCTGCTGCTTTTTTAATTAGAGTTCCAATTTCTTCTGAGGTTATATTTTTATCAACTACAACTGCTAAGTCTTTTTTTATGCTTGGGAATTTTGAAATTTCTTTATATTTCATTTTTCCTACTTTTTTCTCTAATAACTTATCTAAATCTATTTCAAATACATAAACAGCATCTTTTACTAAGCTTGGGTGAACTCTTCCTATTAATCCTACAATATCATTATTTACAGAAATTAATGCTGATTGACCAGGATGTAATTCTAATGGCATTTTATCATTTTTTATAACAAAACTATATCTATTTCCATAACCTAAATAATCTAATATTTCTTCTACTATACCTTTTATAATATAAAAATCTACTGTTTTCTTGTTACCTACGCCTAAATAGAATTCTCCTGCCATAAGTGCTGCTAGTTTATTGTTTTCACCATATTCTTCTTTATTTTTATAAAAAGCTTTTCCTATTTCAAAAATAGATATATCTTTGTTTGATCTTGCTTTATTATATTCATAAATTTTTAAAAGTGATGGTAATATACTATGTCTTAAAGTATTTCTTTCTTCTGTCATTGGATCTAATAATTTTACTAACTCTGTATCATCTTTTGTAAAATATTTTGCTTCTTTATCATTAACTAAAATATATGACAAAGTTTCATTTAATCCTAAATCCACCAATTTACTTCTAATTCCTCTAGTTGTTTTATCAAAACTACCAGATTTCATTTCCATTTTAGGTAATCTACCAATTATGTTGTTTACACCATATATACGTCCTACTTCTTCAATTAAATCCTCTTTTATTGCTATATCTCCTCTTCTTCTAGGAACTGATACAGTTATTTTATCTACACTTTTTAATTTATCTTCAGTTTCTTTAAAATTAGTTTTAGCACTATTTATAAATACTTCAAATCCTAATTTTCTAAAAACATTTAATACATCTGTTTTTGGAATATTCATTCCTAAAACATCATTTATTTTATCAAAAGTTATTTCTATATTTCTATTTGATAAATCTGATTTATTGTATTCTACCATTCCCCCTACAACTTCACCATTCGCATATTCTTCTAAAAATTTACAAGCTCTTTCTATAGCCATATATGTTCTATTAGGATCTATTCCTTTTTCAAATCTATTACTTGCTTCACTTCTTAATATTTCCTTTGATGTTTTTCTAATTCTAACTCCATCAAAAATTGCTGCTTCTATTATAACATTTTTTGTATTATCTGTAATTTCTGTATCTAATCCTCCCATTACACCTGCAAGACCAATAGCTCTTTCTCCGTCTGAAATAACTATATCATCTTCTGAAAGCATCCTTTCTTTACCATCTAATGTAGTTAATAATTCATCTTTATTTGCCATTCTAACTTCAATTTTGCCTTTTAATTTATCTGCATCATAAAAATGTAGAGGTTGCCCTGTTTCTAACATAACATAATTGCTAATATCAACAACATTATTTATTGGTCTTATTCCAGATGCAATTAATCTATTTTTTATATAATTTGGACTTTCTTTAATCTGAATATTTTTAACTTTTTTTACTAAGAAGATTGAACAATTATCAGTATTAATATCTAATCCAAAGCTGTCATTAATGTTCTCTCCATTTTCCCCATGAGATAAATCTATATTCTTTACATCTTTATCATAAATAGCTCCTATCTCATAAGCCATACCTAATATACTTAGTAGATCTCCTCTATTTGCAGTTAAATCAAAATCTATAACTGCATCATCTAATCCCATGTATTTTATAGGGTCTTCTCCAACTGGTGCATCTACAGGTAATTCATGTATCCCAGTCTTATCTACTTCATCAACATATTTATGCTCCATTCCTAATTCTAACATTGAACAAAGCATTCCATTAGATTCTTGCCCTCTAATAACTCCTTTTTTTATTGTTTTTTCTGGTAGTACTGCTCCATCTAAAGCTACTATTACTTTTAAACCTTTTCTAACATTTGGTGCACCACAAACTATATTTAACACTTCATTTCCAATATTAACTTTACATACATGTAAATGATCAGAGTCTGGATGCATTTCACATTCTAATACTTCTCCAATTACAAGTTTAGTAGCATTTAAAAGTTTCCCTGCTTCATCATATTCATTTCCGACTCTAGTCATATCTTCAGCCAAAGTCTTTACATCTACATCTATATCCACATAGTCTTTTACAAAATTATAACTTAACTTCATACTTAACCTTCCTTTTCCAAGTTTTATAATTTAAATTTTTTTATCTATCTAATCTATCAAATTGTTTTAAAAATCTTACATCATTTTGATATAAAAGCCTTATATCTGTAATTCCATATTTAAACATTGCTAATCTATCTAAGCCAGTTCCAAAAGCAAATCCAGTATATTCATCTGGATCATACCCATTCATTTTTAAAACATTTGGATGTACCATTCCAGAACCCAATACTTCTATCCAACCAGTTTGTTTACAAAGGTTACAACCTTTTCCTCCACATTTAAAACAACTAACATCAACTTCATATGATGGTTCTGTAAATGGGAAATAACTTGGTCTAAAACGAAGTTCTAAATTTTCTCCAAGCATCTTTCTAACAAATACTTCTAAAGTTCCTTTTAAATCAGCAAGAGATATTCCTTTATCTATTACTAATCCTTCTACTTGGCTAAATTGGTGTGAATGAGTTGCATCATCATCTCTTCTATATGTTTTCCCTGGACAAATAACTCTTATAGGTGTTTTTTCTTTATTATCCATCATTGTTCTTGCTTGCACTGCTGATGTTTGAGTTCTTAGCAAATATTCTGATGTAATATAAAAACTATCTTGCATATCTCTAGCAGGATGTCCCTTTGGAAGATTTAATCTTTCAAAACAATATTCGTCTGTTTCTAATTCTGGTCCTGTTACCACATCATATCCCATTGAAACAAATAAATCTTCTACTTCTTCAATAATTCTATTTAATGGATGTTTACTTCCTCTTTTTACTTTTGTACTTGGAAGTGTAATATCAATTTTTTCTTCATTCAATTTTTTATCTAATTCTATTTTAGCAAATTCATCTTCACGTGATTTTATCATTTTTTCTAGTTCATCTCTTACTTCATTTACTTTACTACCTATAATTGGTCTTTCTTCTGGAGTTAAAGCTCCCATACCTCTTAATATAGCAGTAAGTTCCCCTTTTTTTCCTAAGTACTTTACTCTAACTTCTTCTAATTCCTTTGCATTTATAGCAGCATTTATATTATTCACTGCTTCTTCTCTAATATTAGTTATTTGTTCTTGCATAACCATCCTCCTATTTTAATTAATATATGATAAAAAGCTAATCATCCTAAAACATATAGGACGACTAGCTTACTATATCGTGGTACCACCTAAATTTATTAATTTTTCAATCAACCTCAATTTTGCTATAACGGGCTTCCCGTCTTTTTCTACTTAGTTTCAAAAAAGAACCTCAAAAGTGAAATTTCAGTTTATTTGTATTAATAGGCTCTCAGCCATGACCTATTTCTCTTTAAAATACTATTTTCTAAACCTACTTTGCTTTCTCAAAGGATTTAACTATTAACATGTATATTATACCATATTTTTTTCCAAATGCAAGAATTTTTTATACACAAATACAATAAAAAACTAGATGTTTACTGTAACATTTGCACCAAAATGTGTTATAATACTAAAGAATATATAATGAAATGAGGATTATTAATGAATACAAAATACTACAAATCTTTAGAATACGATAAAATTATTAATCAATTAGAAAATTTTTGTAGAACATATATTGGAAAATTGAAAGCACGGAAAGTTTTTACCTACATTTGAAAAAGATATAGTAATAGAAGAACTAGAAACCACAAAAGAAGCAATTGAATTAATTAATGTAAAATCTAATATTCCACTTTCAGATCTTCCAAATATTTCTATAAGTATAAAAAGTTTGGAAAGTAATGGGGTTTTATCAACTACATCATTACTAAATATTGCAAGATTTTTAAAAATTGCAAGAGAAACTAAAGAATATTTTTTATCTTCAGATATTGAATATTCTAAATTATTTTATTTATATGATTCAATTTATATTAATAAGAACATTGAAGAAAAAATATTTTCTATAATAATAGACGAAAATACTATAGCAGATAATGCTTCTCCAAAACTAAATAGCCTTAGACGCCAAAGTAAAAAAGCAGAACAAGATATTAGAGACAAGTTAAATTCTTTTATTCATTCTAAAAGTAACGAAAAATATATAATGGAGCCAATTATTACAATTAGAGATAATAGATATGTTGTGCCTATTAAAGAAGAATTTAAAAATACAGTAAAAGGTTTCATTCATGATGTTTCTAGTAGTGGTTCTACTGTTTTTATAGAGCCTATTAGCGTATTTGAACTTAATAATGAACTTACAAATATTAAAATTGAAGAAGAAATTGAAATTGAAAAGATTTTATCAGATTTATCTGGAATGCTATATGAATATATAGATTGTTTGAATAATAATATAAATATTTTGGGCGATTTAGATTTAATATTTGCCAAAGCATCATATTCAATAAGTATTGATGGAATTTTACCAAATATTAATGATAAAAAATATATTGATTTAATATCTGCTAGACACCCACTTATTGATAAAAATGTAGTTGTTCCAATAAATATTTCCATTGGTAAAGATTATACTTCTTTAGTTATTACAGGCCCCAATACAGGGGGAAAAACAGTTGCTCTAAAAACTACTGGACTTATTTTGCTTATGGCATACTCTGGTATATACATTCCTGCAAAAGAGAATAGTTCTATATTTGTTTTTGACAATATTTATGTAGATATTGGAGATGAACAAAGTATACAAGAAAATCTTAGTACTTTTTCTTCACATATTTCCAATATCACTCAAATTACTAATAATGTTAGCAATAATAGTTTAGTTCTTTTAGATGAGCTTGGTTCTGGAACAGATCCTATAGAAGGAGCAAATTTAGCTATTAGTATTTTAAAATATTTATATGATATTGGTGCTACAACTATTTCTACAACTCACTATCAAGAATTAAAAAATTACTGTTTAGTTACTAAAGGTTTTCAAAATGCCAGTTTCGAATTTGATTTAGATAATCTTAAGCCAACATACAACTTATTAATTGGTATTCCTGGAAAAAGTAATGCATTTGCTATTGCTAAAAAAATTGGTTTAAATAATAAAATAATTGATATGGCAAATTCTTTAATGAAAACCAGTGATATTAATATAGAAGAATTAATGAAAAATATTTATGATAATAAAATAAAAATTGAGAAAGAAAAAGAAAATATAGAAAAAAATTCGGAACAAATACGAATTATAAGAGATAATTTAAATAAACAAGATGAAACATATAAAGAAAAACAAAAGAAGCTTATAGAAGATGCAAAAAAAGAAGCTAAACATATTATTCAAAATGCTAAAGAGCAAACAAATAATATAATTAAAGAATTGAATAATATAAATAAGCAAGATAAAACTGCATTAGTACAAGCTAATAATTTAAGAAACACTCTAAATAATAATTTAAAAGATGTATCACCACAAGAAAATGAAATCAATTTAGATTCACTAAAAAAATTAAATGAAAAGTTTAGTTTAAAAAACAACTCCATTGATACAAATAAAAAAAGTAATTCATCAATTTCATTTAACAAAGGAAGTAAATTCAAATCTCAAAATATTTCTAGCGAGATAAATGTAATTGGTATGACTGTTGAAGAAGCCCTTTTTGTTATAGATAAATATATTGATGATTGTTCTATAGCCAAACTTTCTCCTATTCGTATTGTACATGGAAAAGGTACAGGCAAATTAAGGAATGGAATACACAAATATCTAAAAACTAATCCTCATGTTAAAAATTTTAGAATTGGTGTTTTTGGTGAAGGTGAAATGGGAGTAACTGTTGTAGAACTAAAAAAATGAAACAAGGGGACGGTTCCTTTGTTTCATTTTAATTTTTTGAATTATTTTAAAATATGCCTATAAAAAATGAAACAAAGGAACCGTCCCCTTGTTTCATTTTATATGTCCTATTAGCCCCAATTCATGAACATCTTCTATTTCTATGTTCTTTATTGTATTATCTAAATTCTCATCAGTTTTTACTTCTACTAAAATATAGTTTGTAGTATGACCCTTCATAAATTTTATTCCATTTTTACTAAATTGCTCTTCTAATAGAACTTGTACAGTTTTGCCAATATATTCTCTATTATATTCTTTTTCGTACTTATTTGATAATTCTATAAGCTTTCTACTACGTTCTTCTTTAATTTTCCCATCAATCTGATTTGGCATTACAGCTGCTTTAGTACCTTTTCTTTGAGAATATTTAAAAACATGCATTTTATAAAATTTTATTTTCTTTAAGAATTCATATGTCATATTAAATTCCTCATCAGTTTCACCTGGAAATCCAACAATAACATCAGTAGTAAGTGCTACATTAGGGTATTGTTTTCTAAGTTTTATTACTCCCTCTTCAAATTCTTCTGTAGTATATCTTCTATTCATTCTTTTTAAAGTATCATTACAACCGCTTTGAAGTGATAAATGAAAATGATCACATATCTTTTCTAATTTGGATAATCTATCTACAAAATCATCTGTTATTAATGTTGGTTCCAAAGAGCCGTAATCTTATTCTTTCAATACCATCTATTTTATTTATTTCTTCTAATAAATCTATTAATCGATATTCTTTCCCAAATGCATCAGTTTTAAAATCTCTACCATATGAAGTTAAATGTATACCTGTAATAACTACTTCTTTTATCCCATTTTTGGCAATTTTACTTATTTCACTAATTATACTATCTGGCTTTCTGCTTCTTATATGTCCCCTTGCAAAAGGAATTATACAATATGAACAAAATCTATCACAACCATCTTGTACTTTAATAACTGCTCTTGTTTTTTCAGTAAAAGTTACATCACCAAATTCTGCATATTCTTCACAATGCAAAACATCTGAAATTTGTCCTTTTACATTATTTTTTATATTACCTTCATTTTCTTCTTTTTTTAAAGTAAATTCTTGCACATATTTAACAATATTCTTTTTTTCGTTAGTTCCTAGAATTAAATCTATTTCTGGAATCTTTTCTAATTCATCTTTTGCTACTTGTGCATAACAACCTACTGCAACCAAAATTGCACAATTATTTATTTCTTTTACTCTTCTTAGCATCTGCCTAGATTTTCTATCAGCCATATTAGTTACAGTACATGTATTTATTACATAAACATCTGCTTTTTCATCAAATTCTACTATATTATATCCAGCTTTTTCAAATTCTTGTATCATTGCATTTGTTTCGTATTGATTCACTTTGCATCCTAAAGTGCAAAAAGCTACTTTTTTATTACTCATATTAGTATATCCCTCTCCTTATATTAAGCTAGTTTCTACAATATTATATCATAAAAGACATATTTTTGCTATACAATGAAAAGACAGAGTACATTACTACTCTGTCGTAGGATTATCCGGCTTATTGCGAATTGGGTCTTTCAAAATCAAGAAATCATCTCTCTCATCATCGTATCTAATAATTCCAGCTTCTTCCCATCTAGCAATCCTATCCAAAATCATCTCTTTCAACTGTTCGCCATCTATATTGCGCAAATCTAATTGCCTACTCAATATTGCATAATCTAGGATTGCTCTTGTTGTAAAAGAATGCACCTGTTTCTGTATTGCCTCATCTACAAGGTAATTTACTTTTGCAAGCTCATCAATATGGAAATTTTCCTTATCCTTATTAGATAACAGATTCCAAAATCTTAGCCAAATATTCCGCTTCATAAAAAGCCCTCCTAATTTTGTTGGAATGTTTTCTATTATACTATAACTTGGAAAATTTTTCAACTATTAATACATTCCACCCATTTGTGCTGCTTCATCATTATGTGATCCACAATTACATGCTGGCTCTTTTTTATCTGTTACTAAACTTTCTGTTGTTAAAATCATTGAAGCTATTGATACTGCATTTTGAAGTGCACTTCTTGATACTTTAGTAGGATCTACAATTCCTGCTTTTTTCATATCTACATATTCTTCTTTTGCAGCATCAAATCCCATACCTTTATCACTTTGTTTTACTTTTTCTATTATAACTGCTGGTTCTAGACCTGCATTAGTAGCTATTTGTCTTGCTGGTTCTTCTAATGCTCTTAGTATAATTTTTCCACCTATTTTTTCATCTCCTTGTAGTTTTTCAACTTCTTTTGTAACTTCTGGAATAATATCTACAAATGCTGTTCCTCCTCCAGCTACAATTCCTTCTTCAACTGCAGCTTTTGTAGCAGATAAAGCATCTTCTATTCTTAATTTTCTATCTTTCATTTCTACTTCAGTAGCTGCACCTACACCAATTACTGCAACTCCACCTGCTATTTTTGCAAGTCTTTCTTGTAAGTTTTCTTTTTCAAATTCACTCTTTTCTTCTGCAATTTGTGCTTTTATTTGATTTACTCTTGCAGAAATTTGTGCTTTATCTCCCATTCCATCAACAATTATTGTATTTTCTTTTTGTACTTTAATTTGTCTTGCTCTACCTAATTGTTCAATTTGTGTATCCTTAAGTTCCATACCTAAATCTGATGAAATTACTTCACCACCTGTAAGTATTGCTATATCTTGTAGCATGTTTTTTCTCTTGTCTCCATAACCAGGAGCTTTAACTGCTACAACATTTAATACTCCTCTTAATTTATTTAATATTAATGTAGATAAAGCTTCTCCTTCAATATCATCACATATAATTACTAATTTTCCAGATTGTTGCATTAAGTTTTCTAATAATGGTAATATTTCTTGAATATTACTTATTTTCTTATCTGTAATTAATACATATGGATTATCTACTACTGCTTCCATTTTTTCTGTATCAGTTACCATGTATGGTGATACATATCCTTTATCAAATTGCATACCTTCTACTACATTTAATTCTGTTTGAGATGTTTTAGATTCTTCTATTGTTATAACTCCATCTTTAGATACTTTTTCCATTGCTTCAGATATAAGCTCTCCAACTTCTGTATTATTTGCAGAAATACTTGCAACTCTTGCAATATCATCTTTTCCACTTACTGCAACACTTATTTTCTTTATTTCTTCTACAGCTTTTGCTGTTGCTTTATCCATACCTCTTTTTATTGCCATTGGATCTCCACCAGCTGCAACATTCTTAACACC
>CAJFUM010000070.1 GCA_904420285.1 uncultured Clostridia bacterium
ACAACTAAGTATGTACTATCTAATCTTCTTTTAGAACATTCAGTTAAAGTTAATTCATTCATCATTAATTCCTCCATTTCTGCACACTGTATTATACACCCTCAAAATGAAATTTTGGTATTTTTCTGCGAGAAGAAAATTTTTCCAGACAGGAGCGATTGGTGCCAATACTGCGTTTTAGGGCTTTTGTTGCAAGACAAATAGTTTGGCACCATCATATAAAAATTTAATAGGTGGTGATTTTATGGCATTTAGCCAAAGAGTGATATAGCAATAGCAACAATCCTTGCGTGAATAGGGTAGGCAATTATAAAAAATAATGTGTATATGTAAAAGGGAAAAATTATATTATGAACTTAGTAATAGTGTATGGTGAAATAGTATCAGAATTGGAATTTAAGTTTATATATGACAGATATTATAAATCAAGCAAAAATTATGAACAAGATAAATACAAACATACTTCAATTGTAAAGTTTGCAATAAAATTATTAAATAATAGTGTAATTAAAGTGTATGGATATGATGATATTGCAGATTTAATATGCAGACAATGTAAGAAAAATGATAAAATATTGATTGAAGGAAGGCTAGATAGTAATATGAAAGTTGAGATTATGAAAATTAAAAAAATAAGATTTGATAATATAGGATAAAATTGAATTATAACAATTCAATATATTGACCGACAAGCGAAAAGTTAAATGCAACAGTAAAATTTTCATAAACTCTTGATTTTTCTACCAAACTATGGTAAAATACTCTATGTTAAGCGATACCTTATACTTAGTTTAAGGTTATGACACCACTTTAACTCAGTTTAAGGCAAATAAAAAATTAGGAGGTGCAATTATGACAGTAGAAAGAAAACAAGAAATAATTAAAACATATAGAAGGGATGAAAAAGATACTGGTTCTCCAGAAGTTCAAATAGCTCTTCTAACAGAAAGAATTAATGAATTAACAGAGCATCTTAAAGTTCATAAAAAAGATAACCATTCTAGAAGAGGTCTTTTAAAAATGGTTGGCTCTAGAAGAAATTTATTAAATTATCTATCTAGAAAAGATGTTCAAAGATACAGAGACATAGTTGAAAAATTAGGATTAAGAAAATAGTTATTTATTGTGGGCGTTTTGGCTTTAGAGCCTCAACGTCCATTTATAAAGTAAATTAATTAAAAATAATTATTAGCACAAAAAATTAGTGGGTAGCTTGTATACTGTGCTATCTATAATGACAACATAGTATAGAGGTTACAACTAATTTTGTGCTATTAATTAAATATAAAAAGGAAAGGAGTAGTATGATAAAATAAATCATACACAAAAAGTTATGTTTAAAAGTTATAGTACAAATTTAGCAGGAAGAGAACTAACAATTGAAACAGGAAAAATCGCAGGGCTTGCAAATGGTAGCGTAGTTGTAAAATATGGAGATACAGTTGTAATGGTTAATGTTACTGCTGCGAAAGAGCCAAAGGAAGGAATTGATTTCTTCCCACTTTCAGTAGATTATGAGGAAAAGTTATATGCAGTAGGAAAAATACCTGGAAGTTATACAAAAAGGGAAGGCAAGCCATCAGATAAGGCAATTCTTACATCAAGAGCTATTGACAGACCTTTAAGACCTTTATTCCCAAAAGATTTTAGAAATGATGTATGTGTTACAGCAACAGTGTTATCAGTAGAGCAAGATAATAGCCCAGAAGTATGTGCCATGATTGGTGCATCTGCAGCACTTTCAATTTCTGACATCCCATTTGGTGGACCTACAGCAGCAGTGAATGTTGGATGGGTTGATGGTGAAATAGTTATAAACCCAACTGTAGAGCAAAGAAAGAAAAGTAAATTAACTGCAACAGTCGCAGGAACTTTAGAAAAAATTACAATGATAGAAGCAGGAGCAGATGAAATACCAAATGACACAATGTTAGATGCAATAAAAAAGGCTCATGTGGAGATAAAAAATATTTGTAATTTTATTTCAAATATTAAAGCTGAAATAGGAAAGCCTAAATTCGAATATAAATCATTTGCAGTAGAGCAAGAATTTTATCAAGATATAGTAGAGCATTTTAGGGATAGAATGTATCAAGATGTACAAGCTACAGATAAAGAAGTAAGGGATAGTAATATTGATAAAATTACAGAAGATATTACAGCTTATGTTGTAGAAAAATATGGTGAAGATGCAGCAGAAGAAAGAAAAATGGACATCGCAGATAGTGTTCATGATTTGGAAAAAGCTTGTGTAAGAGAAATGATTTTAGAAGAACATAAACGTCCAGATGGAAGGAAAATAGATGAAATAAGACCTCTTTCATGTGAAGTAGGATTACTTCCAAGAGTTCATGGAAGTGCATTATTTACAAGAGGACAAACACAAGTAATGTCTGTTGTAACACTTGGAATGAAGAGCGAAGAACAAATATTAGATGGAATAGATGAAGAAGAATCTAAAAGATATATGCATCAATATAATTTTCCATCATATTCAGTAGGAGAAGCTAGACCTTCTAGAGGACCTGGAAGAAGAGAAATAGGACATGGAGCTTTAGCTGAAAAAGCATTAGTACCAGTTATACCTTCTGAAGAAGAGTTCCCATACGCAATAAGAGTAGTTTCTGAAGTACTTTCTTCAAATGGTTCAACATCACAAGCAAGTATTTGTGGTAGTACTTTGGCTCTTATGGATGCAGGAGTTCCAATAAAGAAACCAGTTGCAGGTATTTCTACAGGACTAGTTACAGATAAAAATGATCCAAATAGATATATAATGCTTACTGATATTCAGGGAATAGAAGATTTCTTTGGTGATATGGACTTTAAAGTTGGTGGAACTAAAGATGGTATTACAGCTATACAAGTAGATATAAAAATAGATGGATTAACATATGACATTATAAAAGAAGCTTTTGAAAGAACTAAAGTAGCAAGAGATTATATATTAGATAATATAATGTTACCTGTTATAGATAAGCCAAGAGAAAGCATTTCTAAATATGCACCTAGAATTTTAACATCACAAATTAATGTTGATAAAATAAAAGATGTAATTGGACCTGGAGGAAAGATGATTAATAAAATTATAGATGAAACAGGGGTAAAAATAGACATTGAAGATGATGGTAGAGTTTGTGTATATTCAAATGATGATGAAAGTGGCAAAAAAGCAATGAAAATGATTGAAGATATTGCAAAAGACATTGAAATTGGTGGAATATATGACGGTGTTATTACAAGAATTATGTCATTTGGAGCTTTTGTAGATATTGGAGGAGGAAGAGAAGGATTGCTTCATATTTCTAAAATATCTAGTAAGAGAGTAGATAAAGTAGAAGATGTTTTATCTATAGGAGATGAAGTTACGGTAAAAGTAACAGATATAGATAATCAAGGAAGAATTAATTTAAGTATGAAAGCATTAGAAAAATTAGATACAGAATAAAATTATAAAGTAAATAAAATACTGGAATTTAGAATTATAACTAAGTTCCAGTATTTTTGTACAGAAACAAGCAATTACATACTGAAGCATAAAGATTAACATAAAAGTTAAAAAATATTGATATATTCATGAAATTATGTTATAATATTTTACAGATTTATTTTTGTTTCCCTTTTTTGGGGTTTAATATATATCATCAGAAGTAAAACAATTGTTTTAAAGGAGGAACGTATATGAAATTGTTTCACAAATTTCTAGAAAAAACTAAGTGGGTGCGTCCACAAAAAACAGAGCAATGTGAAGAAGTCAGCGAAAAACAGACAGAAGAAACACCAGCAAATGCAAATACTGATGACAAACCAACAGCTATTGCATTTGTGGATTTCGAAAACTGGTTTTATTCGTATAAGAATATATACAAGATAAAACCAGACATTATAGGCTGGAGAGATGAATTGGAACGGGAATATAAATTAAAAGATATTCTTGTATTTGCAGATTTTTCACAAGGTGGAATTGATGAAAAGCTTGCCGATATTCGGTGTGCTACAAACACAATTATAGAAACCAGAAAAACAACAGATGATTCAGCAAAAGATATGACGGATTTTATTATATTGGATTACATATATCAATATGCTTATAAATATCCCGAAATTGAGACTTTCATTCTGTTCACTGGGGACTCTCACTTTCTATATGCTGTAAAATTTTTGGAGCAAGTATGCCATAAAAAAGTTATTATTTATGGTGTGAAAGGTGCATTTAGCGAACAACTAAAACAGATTGCAAGCAAAGCCATTGAATTACCGGCAACTGAAGAGTTGATGAAAAATGTATATCCTTTGGTGATAAAAGATATGTATTATGTTTCTTCTCGTCCCAATATAGTTCCAAGTTTTATGGCAACAGCAAGATCGATAGCAGGCAAAAATGATTTGTCAGAAGAACTTGTAAGAGCTGTTTTGAATCAAATGATCTCAGAGGGTTTGTTGTATACAAAAAATCGGAGAGTAGATTTTAATAGATCTATTCCTGTTTTAGCACCAGACTGGAGAAAAATAGAGGAAGAAGGTCTGTGGTCATTTGAATAAGCCATAAGGCTAGATTGTGAAATAATTTTGAAAGAAGGTATCTTATATAAGGTACCTTCTTATTTTAAAGCAAAAAAGAATTAAAATTTTATTAAAATGGTTGTAAAAGTTGTAAATTATTGGTATACTAATTATATGAAAAAAGACAAGCAAAGTTTTTACTTTAATATATTTAAAGGAGGTATCATTATGGATGAAAATAATGAAATAAAAGAAGTAGAAAAAGAAGAGGTAAAAGAGGAAGTTTCTTTAGAAAATTCTAATATTAAAATAGCTGATGATGTAATTGCAGTTATAGCTGGAGCAGCAGCTTCAGAAGTTCCAGGAGTATCTTCAATGGCTGGCGGATTTGCAGGAGGAATATCAGAAGTATTTAGTGGAAAGAAAAATTTCGCAAAAGGTATCAAAGTAGAAGCAGGAGAAAAAGAAACTAGAATAGATGTAAATATTATAGTTGAATATGGTGTAAGAATACCAGATGTGGCTTTTGAAATACAAAATAGAGTAAAAAAAGCTGTTGAAGGAATGACAGGACTAAAAGTAGTTGATGTAAATGTTCATGTACAAGGAGTAAATACAGATTCAAATAATATAGAAGAATTAAAAACAGAAGACTCTAATAAAACGGAATAGTATTAAAAGGCACTTTGTAATATTATAGTAATAAAGTGCCTTTAATTGCTTATATAGAAAGACATCTGGTAAAATGTCAAGATAAAATTTAAAAATTTTTTTAATTTTTTGTACATTGATAATATAAAAAGAGCATACT
>CAJFUM010000071.1 GCA_904420285.1 uncultured Clostridia bacterium
AGTATGCTCTTTTTATATTATCAATGTACAAAAAATTAAAAAAATTTTTAAATTTTATCTTGACATTTTACCAGATGTCTTTCTATAAATAATTTTAATCAACTAATTCCCATTTAGGAACATATTCCTCTTCATGTTTCCCTAACTCTTGCATATAACCATTTTGCAAATTTAATGTATATAAAAATTGTTCTATTTCTCTATACTCTTTATTACTTAATTTCCTATTTATGTAACTATCATCCATTGCTTTATATGTAGGAAAATACTGAGCCATTACACTAACATAAACATCATTTGGCATATTTTCTTTTATCCATTTTAGTATATGTTTACTATTCTGTAAGTGATTTGGCAAAACCAAATGTCTTATTATTACTCCTTTTTTTATTAAACCTTCCTCATTTAATTTAACTTTTCCTACTTGCTTGTACATTTCCATTATCGCAGTAGTTGCAATTTCAAAATAATTATCTACTTTTGAATATTTTTTTGCCAAATCATTTGAATAATATTTCAAATCTGGTAGATACACATCTATATATCCATCTAATTTTTTTAAAGTTTCTACATTTTCATAACCATTTGAATTATATATTATAGGTAAATTAAGTCCGCTTATTTTTAGCAATTTTTAATGCTTCTATAATCTGATAAACATATGTTGTAGGAGTTACCAAATTTATATTATTAGCGCCATTTTCTTGTTGTGTCATAAATATATCAGCCAGTTTTTCTATTGTAATTTCTGTTCCTTTACCCAATTGGCTAATTTCATAATTCTGGCAATATATGCAACTCATATTACAATTAGAAAAAAATACTGTTCCAGAACCATTTCCTCCACTTATACATGGTTCTTCATATTTATGTAATGATACTA
This sequence comes from uncultured Clostridia bacterium, assembly GCA_904420285.1. GTDB lineage: Bacteria > Bacillota > Clostridia > TANB77 > CAG-508 > CALXVA01. Next base: position 884 of record CAJFUM010000071.1, read on the forward strand.
ATGCTATCTTTATTTTATCAGTACTTTTGCATCTTCCTATTTTTCCATTATTTCTATTAACTTTGCACATATGTGGGCACATTTCACATGAAGTTAATTCATTTATTATCATTCTAAATCCTTCTTTTTAACAAATTTCTTAATGCTATACATTTTACATTAATTTTATTTATTTTTCAATCTCAAATATCCTAATTCATTCCATATATTATAAGCCAAGTTTAATCTAAATAATAATTTTGGCTTAGCTCCAGCCCTATTTTTGTCTACAACACAAGCATAATACCTTACATCTGGATCTTTAAACTTTTCTAACTCAAAAAACTTTGTATCTACTTCTTCTAGCGAATATTCGTACTGACTAAGATCTTCTCTGGCTATTTGCTTTACTAAACACAATGTGTCTAAAACTTCTTTTACAGTTCTACTAACAGCTAAATCATTAACATTTAAATTAATAGGCATTGTAGTACTTTCAGTTAATTGTAAAGTAGAGAATATAAATATATTAAAATTTTGAGCTAAATTTGATAAAATAGTGGCAGTTCTTTTTATTTCTTCCCCATTTCCTATATTAGCTGTATCTGTTTTTAAAGTATCGTAAAATATATACTCAATCTTTTCTTTATAATAATAATTCATAATAACTTTTTTTAGTTCATCATTAGTATGGTCTGTTATATTTATAAAATATATTGAATTATTTATTTGATTGTTTAACCAATCTGTTACTGCTATAGTTTTATTAAACTCTGAAGATTGCTTTTTTAATCTTTCCACAAATTCTTTTCTTGTTTCATTTTTCTCTTTTAAAATAAATCCATCTTTATCGACTTTTATATTTTTGTCATCTGGTCTAAATTTAAATTCCAATAACTCTCCTTCTGTTTTTGATATATTTTGTCCATGCAATTTTTGTATTGTTGGATTATTTAATACTGTAGTAATCAAGCAAAGTTTCATCTTTTCTTCAGACATTTCATTAGAAATTACTAGTACTTTCTTTTTATGTACAAAAGCAGTATATGCAGCAATGTTTATTGTAAATCTACTTTTACCAGAATTGGATGGCATTGCAAAAGCCATTGTTTCTCCTTTTCTAATACCTTTAAAAACATTTGAAATTATAGGAAATGGAAGTGCTAATCCATTTGTTAAATTATTTTCTCCTTTCTCCAAAAATTCAGTCAAATCTTCACTAAGAATTGCATGTTTAAATTTTTGAGTAACACTAACTTGTACTATTGCTGCTTTTATTTCATCAACTGACATTTGATCATAAAGCTCATAATCTCTAATATCTACAATTTGTTTTTGAATTTCTTCTCGTGGTTCTTCTAAATAACACTTTCTTAATACACATAATTTTCTAAGTTCAACATATACTTTCTCTGGATTATATGTTTTCATTTCAATTTCATGTTTTAAATCTTGCTTTTGTTTATATGTTTCGTTATTATCAACAGAAAAATTAAAACCTTTTTTGGCAATTTCTGGTGTATAGTTTCCTCCTTCTGTAAATAAAATACTCTTATAAATATTAAGCAAACTAGGGTCATCGAAATAACATTCGTCATTTAAAATATAATATTTAACTATTAACTTAGGATTATTTAGTAGCAAACCTATATATGTTTTTTCTAAATCTTCGTTCCTTAATTTAATAGGATATATTGATTCATGCTTTTTAACTTCTTCTTTATACTTTGGTGTATTATTATCTTCATCCTCAAAATAATCAAAATTATATTCATCGTCGTCATCATTTTCTTCATTACTATCACTTTCATTATAATCTATATTATCATTCTGGGTTTCATCATCATCATCTAATTCTTCTTCATCTAAATTTTCTTCACTCTCGTCTTCATCTATATCTTGGATTTCTTGCTCTTCTTCAGTTAGATCATCATTATAAGAATTATCTTGGTCATCATCTATACTTTTACTGTCCGAATTATTTAATCGTCTTATTCTCTCTAAGGAGTCACTCAAATTTCCGTTTTCTATTAGCTTACGTATACTTTCTATTTCATTTTGATCTTTTCCGGCTTTTTCTAGTGCATCTAATATAGTATATAACTTTTCAATATTACTATCATTCATTCTTTTGTTCCCCCTTCTTCTATACTTTTCAAATTCTATCATAGTTAAATTTATTTTACAATATTTTATATACTATAATAAATACAAATTATGTGTTTGTTAACATGCCTTCCTCATTTCTTTTGCATGTTCTATTGAAATATTAGTAACATCTCCAGATGAAATTCTAGCAATCTCTTCAATTGTCTCTTCTTCTGATAATTGTTTAATTTCTGTATAAGTTTTATCATTTCTAATACTTTTGCTTATAAAATAATTATAATTTCCTTGTGCAGCTATAGAAGCAGAATGAGTTACTATTAATACTTGCGAATATTTAGAAATATTTTTTAGTTTCTCTCCAACTGCTTTAGCAGCTTTACCACTTATTCCTGTATCTATCTCATCAAAAACTAAAGTTAATACTTTATCAACCTCTGCTAATACTGTTTTTATAGCAAGCATAACTCTTGACATTTCTCCTCCAGAAGCTATTTTTGAAAGCTCTTTTTCTTCTTCTCCTTTATTAGTACAAATCATAAACTTTACTAGATCTAATCCATTAATATTAAATTTATTATTTTCCACTTTATCTACACTTACTCTAATAACTGCATTTTGCATTTCTAGATCTTTTAATTGTATATTAATTTTATTTGATAAATCTTCAGCTTTTCTTTCCCTTATAAAATGCATCTTTTCACTCAATTCTAACATTTTTTCTTCAATTTCTTTTTTCTCTTTTTTTAATATATTATTTGTAGTATCTATATTTTCAATAGTCAAAATTTCTGATTCAATCTCTTCTTTATATTCTAAAATATCTTCTATACTATTTCCATATTTTCTTTTTAAAGAATATATTTCATCTAATCTGCTTTCTATATTATTTCTTTCTTCCATATCAAAATATATATCTTTTTTCATATCAGTTATATCTCTAGCCAATTCCTGCACTTCATAATAAATACTTTTTAACTCTGTTAACTTCTCCTCATAAATTTCTCCGCAGTTAGATATTCGTTCTAATGCTCTTATCGAATTTGATAAACATTCTGTAACTTGTTCATTAAGATTTTCATCTACTTCTTGCAAGTTATCTTGTAATTTTTCAGAATTTTTTATTATATTATGTTGTTCTTGCAATTTTAAATCTTCACCTATTTTTAATTTAGCATTATTTATTTCTCTTAATTGATAATTAAGTAGATCCAATTTTCTCTCTTTTTCTTTCTCATCTCCATAATTATTTTTCAAATGTTCATCAATTTCATTGTATCTTTTATATAATTCCATATATTGATTTTTTAGCTTTACTATACTTTCTCCACTAAAATCATCCAAATAAAATATATGTTTAGAATCATTTAATAAATTTTGATTGTCTAACTGTCCATGAATATTTATTAAATTAGACATAAATTCTCTAAGCTCATTAACGGTTACAAGTCTGCCATTAATCTTGCATGAATTTCTACCATTTGCATAAATTTCTCTTGATACTATAATGTTGCCTTCTATCGCTTCAGGATTTTCTGGACAATATATGCTAGCTTCAACAAATGAGTATTTTTCTCCTTTTCTTATCATATCTTTAGAAAATCTACCACCAGCAATAATAGAAATTGCTCCTATTATCAAAGTTTTTCCTGCCCCTGTTTCTCCTGTTAAAACATTAAAACCCTCATTAAAATTAACAACTAAATCATCAATTATTCCAATATTTTTTATATGCAATATAGATATCATATATAACCTCCAAATACGAATTTATGTTCGTTTAAAATATAAGTTATTATACAATCATTTGTTCGTTTTGTCAATAAAAAAAGAAAAATTATTCTATTCTCTTTTTTACAATTTTAGTATATACTAACAAATATGCAATTCCTGCTAAAAATCCAGCGAAAACATCTGTTGAGTAATGAACTCCTAAATATACTCTGGTAAATCCAATGCACAAAATTAAAATACTTACAAAGCATAAATTCAAAAATATGGATAGTCCTATCTTTTTATTCTTTATTAAAATCCATAAGATTATTGTTAAACAAATAAAAAAATACTTCCTTCGAAATCGGTAATAAATTTAACTATTGGAGTAAAAGAGTCTGATATTAAATGATTAGATATAAAGTTATATATATTATTTAATCTATTTACACCAACAACTATTCCTATCTCCAATATTAATATTGCACATACAGATGAAACCTTCTAAATCATTCTTTTACTTTTATTAGTTTTCATATACATAGTAACATTTTTTTTAGAAAAGGTTACAGATTTTCTAAAAATTTTTCAAAAAAAATAAAAAGGACTTCATGTCATAAAAAAAATCAGAGTTAATCTATTCTCTGATTTTTTCATTGCATTATTTTTCAATGATTTTTAGGATGTTATCTAACTCATCTTTATGCTGCGAATGTCCTATCCCATAAAATACCACATTATCTTTTCTTATTAAAATAATATATTGTCCATCATCAATCACATATTTTTGATAATTTCTACTCTCTTCAACTCTATATTCATCTTTTATATTATTATCAGTTTCTAAATTGGCCCAATATTCCAAATTTCTTTTGGCATCCTTATCTGTTCCAAATTCATACATATAACTCCAAGTGTATTCATTATTTTTATGTATTGTTAATCTTTTCGTATCATGACCATTATATACACTTTCCTTCATTTCTATCTCATATCCATTTTGCTCCAATAAATTTTTGTATGTATCTATTTGTTTATTATTTAATGCAAATAATACAATAGATAATATAAATATTAAAGCAAATAAAATTAATATTACCCTTCTTAATATTAACCAAACTTTAGCCTTTGTTACTTTTTTCTTCTTTAAATTTTTACATACAGAAAATAAATAGTCTATTAATTCTTCCTTTGTTCCGCCTATTAAATTTCTTTTATCTAATATAATTCCCATATTGTATTTTAATTTAAGAATAAGTAGGTTTTTTGTTTCTATAATACCAATTATTTGTTCAAAGTCATAACTAGCAGTATTACCTTTTCCAGATAAAGATATAATTTTTTCTTTATTTATTTTTATATTTTCTTCTAAATCTTCATTATTGTTTAAACTTTTGTAACGTTTGTATTGTAATTTGTTTCGTCCAGTTATTATTACTATTAGCACAACCAAAACAAGAACAATTCCAACACCAATTATTGTACTGTAATTTCTATAAAAGAAATTAATAAGTAATATTGCTAAAAATATAAATAATAATATTATATTAGATTTTCTAGTAGCTATATATCCTGCTGAAAACTCTTTATATGTTTTATAATCTAATATATATTTTGAACTAAACTCATTTTTATTATTATTATCCATATTATAAAACACCACCTTTTAATTTTTAACTTTATAATCCATTAGAAAATAATAATATTTTGCTTTTAAGAACGTACTTCATTATATTCATATATCTGTATTTGTTTAGTATTATATTCATAATCATTAGTTTTATAGTTAATATAAAAATTTATTTCTTTACTAAATTCCAAATTTAATTTATTCACATCCAATAGAACTTCAGACGATAAATCCATTCCAACTGGTAAAGTTTTATTAAAATTATCATAAAAAATTATATTTGTATAAAATAGCAAAGGAGAATTTTCTTTAATATTAAGCTTATAAAGCATTAATTTAGATTTTTTACTATTAACTTGCTCTTCTATAGCTTTCTTAGGATTAATATTTAGTATGTTTAATCCATCAATACTTTTTTTGCTGGTAACACCATATACTGACAAATTGTATGGAGATTGTATTTTGTTTAACGCTTCTTTTATTAATTTTAAATAACTTTCCAAGTTTTCTGTATATGCTTTTATATCTGTATCTAAATTAATATTTAATACTTTGTATTTATCTTTTTCAATCTCTCTATGTTTTACATTATTTATAGCTTTAATTTTAGTTTTATCTTCAATTAATCCACCAAAAATATCAAAATCTTTAGTATTTATTACTTCAATATCATTTTCATATTCTTTTTTTAATCTAGCTAAATCTTTTTCTAAAGCTGTATTTTTCTTGTTTTTATGTTTTTGTAATTCTTTTTCTTCCTTTTCTTCAAATAATTCAATATCATTTTCGCCTTGCTTTTCTAACTCTTTAAATGAATCTGGAACCTGCTTAATTGCAAATATAGCATCAGTCTCATTTTTTGACAATTTTCTTCTTTGAGTCTCATCTAACATTTTTCCTAAGTCTTCCATATCTGCTTCATAATCAAAAAATTTTGACATTTTCATCTTTTCTTTTTCTTCATTTTCTTCCGCTTCACTCAATGTTTGTACTTCATCTTTACTAGTAAATTTCCAAAACTCAAATATACTCTTCTTATGTTTATCTATTTCTTTTATATATAATTCAGCATTATCTATTTTCTTAGATAAAATATCACTTTTAGTTTCAATTGCTTTAATATCCAAATTTAAATTAACATCTTCTTTAATTATTTCATTCAATTTTGTACATATATTAATTAAATCCTCTATTGTATACTGTTGTTTAAGTTTATATAATTCCTCAAAAGTTTTATCTTTTTCTTCTACTTCATCTCTTTCTTTAACAATTGGTTTCTTTACAACTTTCTCTTCTTTTTTCTTTTTAAAAAAATATTTTACTTTACCAAAGAATGTTTTTTTACATTCCAAAAATGTTGCAATTTGTCTTTGCTTCATTAAATATTCTTGGGTTAAATCTTCTACAATAAGTTTGAATTTTTTTAATTTTCTTTTTAGCTCTTTATTATCTTTTTCTTCTTGTTTTAATTTATCTATTTTATCTAAATATTCTAATTTTATAAAATTAGCAATTTCATCATATTCTAATTTAAAATCTTTATACCAAAATTCTATCTGTCCATTTCTACCAATTTTGGTCTCAAAACTATATTCTTCTTTTGCCCCAGTTGCTAATATAAACATTGCTTTTAGCAATTTATAAAATTCTAATGCTTCTTTTCTATTATCTAATGTTATACTATAAATACTATCTATTTTATCATATACTGTAGTATTTCCAACTATTCTAATAAACAAATTATTATTTTTATCATATACCTCATATACATTTGGCCATTCTTTAGTAAAATACCATAAATAATTTTCTATATCTTCTATTTCTGATTTAGTTAAAAAATCACCAGAATATTCTAAATGACTTATAGGAGCAAATATGAATCTTGGTTTTTTTGCTTTTGTATTTGCTATTTTCTCCTTAAGTAAATAAAAAAATGCATTATTATCTTGCTCATTTGTTGGAACAAGCATAAAATATTTCTTTGCAAAATCAGAATAATATATCTGCCATATATAATTATTAGGATATTTTATTTCACATGGTATTCTATCATTAAGAAGTTCTTGCTCTTTAGCTATCTCTTCTATTCTATCTTTATTAATTGTTGATAACATCTTCATAAAATATGCAAACTTCTCTATATTTTCTTCATTTTTAGAATCTAAATATTCATATACTGGACTTGCTAATTTATATTTTTCTTTTAATTCAGTTAGCCTATCTGTTGGAGTTATTAATAACTCAATATCTTTAATATCTATATATTTATATACCTTGTATAATGTATCATCATATGATTTAGAAGGTCTAAAATTTAGGCTTTCATACTCTTTTAAAAATTTAGGTATCCTATTTAAATTTAACCCAATATATTCTAGATTTTTTTCTACTGTTTTTTCTACTTCTTTTGTAGCTTTAGCCATATTTCCCTCCTGTATTAATTTTTCTGTATGATATTATATCATATTCTTTTTTATTATTCTATAATATAAACTCACTTTTTATATTTTTAATGTTCATATGCAAAAAGTAACCAACAAGAAATTTTCCTGTTGGTTACTAACTTTTACATAAGAAGATTCAGAGGATCAATAGATTTTCTTAATCCTACTGCATCAGCAATAATTTGATTACCGTCCACGATTACTCCAGATATATTAATTCTGGAAAAATCTAAATTAGTTCCTTCTGTTCCGTATCTGTTCTGCTTATGGCTATCGTGGTCTGCACTACCATATTCAGCTCGAAGATGCATTGCCATTGTTCTGACTTGGATTTCAACTACCTGCCTACCTGTTAGCGATTGATTTCTCGTAACAGAATGAAGTGATTGATATCCATTAGGCTTTGGATGCTTTACATAATCTTTTACGTTCTCTTTAAACATCTCAATGACTTCAGAAAATTCAGGAATGAAAATATTATCTGAATCTTTAAATTTCTTCTCAGTTTTACTATAGAGCATCTTGTAGATTATGTGACTTTTTTTGATGAAAAGATATTTTAATATCTCATTCATCACCTCATAACAGATTTTCACTGATTCTTCATTGTCTTTAGCTCCAGTGTTCACAATTACACGAATTCCAAGAAAATCATTTAACATCTCCAACGAATCTGTTAAATTTCTGTTTTTTTCATGTCCTTCATTTACCAAGAGTTGCATCTTTTCGATCAATCCAATGAAGTCTTTCTGCCTCCTGCTGATTGTGAGCGGAATTCCGTATTTTTTTGAAATATTCCGGCACACCCCTTTGATGCCTTTAAACTCTGAGTCCAGAAAAACTATATTTCTGGAAGTTCGCATCAAATTAATTTCTCCCAACTTGTTTGCACACGCGATGCTAGCAAAGTTTTGACTGTTTCTCAACTCCCCAATATAATTTCTCCAAACATCATCAATTGTACAAGACTTTTCCAAAATATGTTGCATATCTGGAAAATCTACTACAGGACAAAGATTCTCTACTTCTTGCGACACCCGATTATCGAATTTCGATTTAGCAACAGAAGCTCTGTTTTCCTCCATTTTAAATCCTCCTTTTAAAGTTTTTGTAAAAGTAATTATTTAATTATACCATAATTCTATTCATAAATCAAATTTTTATTACTCCCAGGTAAGATTTAAGCATTTTTATTTAGCATATGTGTCTATTTCTTCAACTATTTTTGCTATAAATTCATCTAATTCCATTGCTCCTATATCTCCATCTTTTCTCGAACGTACTCCAACATTATTAGCTTCTTTTTCTTTGTCTCCTAAAATTAGCATATATGGTACCTTTTGAAGTTGAGCTTCTCTTATTTTGTATCCTATTTTCTCATTTCTAGAATCTAACTCAGCTCTAACTCCTACTTCTTCTAATCTATTTTTTACAGTTTCAGCATATTCTAAATGACTATCTGCTATAGGCATAATCTCAACTTGCACTGGTGCAAGCCATGTAGGAAATGCTCCAGCATAATTTTCAATTAATACCCCTATAAATCTTTCTATACTTCCTAATATGGCTCTATGTAACATTACTGGTCTATGCTTTTCTCCATCTTCTCCTATATATGTTAAATCAAATCTTTCTGGCATTTGGAAATCTAATTGAATTGTTCCACATTGCCAATCACGTCCAATTGAATCCTTAATATGGAAATCTATCTTAGGGCCATAAAAAGCTCCATCTCCTTCATTTAAAGTATATTCCAAATTCATATCTGCTAAAACTTTCTTTAATGCTGTTTCTGCCGTATTCCATTGTTCGTCTGTTCCCATTGAGTTTTCTGGTCTTGTTGATAATTCTATTGTATATTCAAAACCAAAAATACTATATATTTCATCTACAAGGCTTATTACTCCTTCTACTTCTGTTTCAATTTGTGAAGGTAAACAGAAAATATGAGCATCATCTTGTGTAAAACATCTAACTCTAAATAATCCATTTAATTCACCAGATTTTTCATGTCTATGCACCAAACCTAATTCTCCTGCTCTTATAGGTAAATCTTTATATGAATGCATTTTATTTTTATATACTAACATACCTCCTGGGCAATTCATTGGCTTTATGCCATAATCCACATCATCAATTTTAGTTGTATACATATTCTCTTTATAATGATCCCAATGTCCAGATCTATGCCATAATTCTTCATTTAATATAACAGGTGTTTTAATTTCCACATATCCATGTTTTTTATGAATATCTTTCCAAAAATCTTCAATAACATTTCTTAATACCATTCCTTTTGGTAAAAAGAAAGGAAATCCAGGACCTTCTGGAGCCATCATAAATAATTCCAATTCTTTTCCTAATTTTTTATGATCTCTTTTTTTAGCTTCTTCTAACATATTAATGTAACTTTCTAGTTCATTAGCTTTAGGAAAAGATATTCCATAAAATCTTTGAAGCATTTTATTATGTTCATCACCTCTCCAGTATGCTCCTGAAGAAGATAGTATTTTAACAGCTTTAACTTTTCCAGTACTCATTAAATGAGGTCCTGCACAAAGGTCTATAAATTCTCCTTGCTTATAGAATGAAATTTCCTCTCCTTCTGGTAATTCTTCTATTAATTCTACTTTATAGTCTTCATGTAATTCTTTCATGAATTTTATAGCTTCTTCTCTACTAAGAGTATATCTCTCTATAGGTAAATCTTCTTTTATAATTTTCTTCATTTCATTTTCTATTTTTTCAAAATCTTCTGATGAAATATTTTCTTTTACATCAAAATCATAATAAAATCCATTGTTAATAGCTGGACCAATTGCTAATTTAATATCTTGCCCATAAATTCTTTTAATTGCTTGTGCCATTATATGTGCTGTTGTATGCCAATAAGCCTTTTTTCCATCCTCACTACTATCAAACGTTAAAATTTCTACTTCTGAGTCTTCTATTATATTAAATCTTAAATCTACTACTTCACCATTTACTTTTGCAGCAGTGGCCATTCTAGCCAAACCCTCACTTATTTTTTTAGCTAAGTCTAAAACACTAATTCCTTTTTCAGCATCTATTACTGAACCATCTTTCAAAGTAATTTTCATAAAATCAACTTCCTTTCTTTAAATAATTATTTTAGGGTATAGTGATATACAAAAACACCCCCCTAATAATGTTAAATTACTAGAGGGGTGCTTATATTACACGGTTCCACCCTTTATTTTACTTAATTTACTTTTAACGCAAGTGTACGTCTAGTTTTTGCTAGAAACAATGTGGTAGTATTTTCAAATACGTTTATTTAGAATAGCTTTCAGCAACTACTATTCCTCTCTGGAAATAACCTTTATTTTACTTTTCCTCATTTATGTTTTTACTTATTATGTTTAGTATTATACTACGTTTTACTAAAATATGTCAATACTATACCTATTTTATTTTTCCTAAAAGTGTATATATGTCAATGATGTGAAACAAAGTTTTATAAAAAAATTGTAGTATATTGAATTTTATTATTGGTGCTTCGCACCAGTAC
>CAJFUM010000072.1 GCA_904420285.1 uncultured Clostridia bacterium
ACTACGTGGTTGATAGGTTGGAGGTGTAAGTACAGTAATGTATTGAGCTGACCAATACTAATAAATCGAGGGCTTAACCACAAAAAAGAATAAAGGAAGACAATATTTCTCTATGTATTTTTGAGTGTGCTAGAAAAAAGTAAAAAATATTAGAAAAAGTACTTGAAAGAAGGAAAAAAAAGTATTATACTAATAGAGTATGAAAGAAAGTACACGAAGAAGTAAAGAAGTAAATTCATACAGATTACGTTGAAACAATGTAATTTGTATAGAAATAAATTTTCTGGTGATGATGACATAGAGGAAACACCTGTACCCATACCGAACACAGAAGTTAAGCTCTAATGTGCCGAAGATATTTGTGGGTTACCCTGCTGAGAAAATAGGTTGTCGCCAGTTTTTTTTATGTTTAAAATTTATATAACTATTAATATTTCATATTGTCTCTAACAATATGATTTTTGTTGTTACTGGATATTATATTACATATTGTGGTATAATTAGATTGTTATTTATATGTTAATATTATATACTAATATATAAATGATAATTTAAATAATACACCAATATTATACGAATAATAAAAAGGAGAATAGAAATATGAGTAAAAAAATTAATGATAAAGTTTTATGGGTTGGTAAAACAGATTGGGAATTAAAAAAGTTTCATGGTGATGAATTTACTACAACACAAGGATCATCCTATAATTCTTATTTAATAAAAGATGAAAAAACAGTATTAATTGATACCGTATGGCTTCCTTATGACAGAGAATTTGTAAATGATTTAAAAAAAGAAATTAATCTAAAAGATATAGACTATATTATTATTCAACATGGAGAAGTAGATCACAGTGGTGCATTAGTAGAGCTTATGAATGAAATTCCAAATACACCTATATATTGTACAGCAAATGGAATTAAATCTTTAAAAGGTCAATATCATAAAGATTGGAACTTTGTTCCGGTAAAAACTGGAGATAAATTAAATATAGGTGAAAATACTTTAACATTTATAGAAGCACCAATGCTTCACTGGCCAGATACAATGTTCACATATATGGAAAAAGAAAATATTTTATTCAGTAATGATGGCTTTGGGCAACATCTAGCATCTGAATATTTATATGCAGATGAAGTTGACCAATCAGATTTATATAGACAAGCTTTAACATATTATGCTAATATTTTAGCTCCATTTGGGATGATGGTTAAAAATAAAATAAATGAAATTTTAAAAATGAATTTACCTATTAAAATGATTTGTCCAAGTCATGGACTTATATGGAGAAAAGAACCTACTCAAATAGTTAATAAATATTTAGAATGGGCTGAGAATTATCAAGAAAATCAAATTACAATTATTTATGATACAATGTGGAATAGTACAAGAAAAATGGCAGAATATATAGCTAAAGGTGTATATAAATCAGATAAAGAAGTACAAGTCAAAATTATGAATACTTCAAAAGATGATAAAACTGATGTTTTAACTGAAGTGTTTAAATCAAAAATGATTATTGTAGGGTCTCCTACTGTAAATAATGGATTTTTACATTCTATAGCAGGTATTTTAGAAATGATAAAAGGAATGAAATTAAAGAATAAGAAAGCTGTTGCATTTGGAAGTTATGGATGGAGTGGAGAATCAGTAAAACTTATTACAGAAGAATTAAAAAAATCTGGCTTTGAAATTATTAATGATGGTTTAAAAGTAATGTGGACTCCTTCAGAAGATGAAAGAATTGAGTGTATAAAATTTGGAGAAGATTTATGTTCTAATAAATAAATAATTCTGATTTAATGTAAATTTGTAGAGAATGTAAATAATAATATGAAAAAATAGCCAAAATAGGGCTGGAAGTAGTTGACATTATAAAAAAAACATGATACAATAATCAAGCGTATGTAGATACATACGCTTATAATAATAGTAAATTAAGCATAATAAATCTGGAGGTGTATAAAATGGCTGCAAAAGGAGCAAGAGAACCAATAACTTTGGAATGTACAGAATGTAAAAGAAGAAATTACATGACAGAAAAAAATAAGAAAAACAATACAGAAAGATTAGAAGTTGTTAAATATTGTAAGTATTGCAAAAAACGTACTACACATAAAGAAACAAAATAAGGAAAAGTGCCTTTAAGGGGGAATAGCTAATGCCTAAAGAAGCAAATAAAAAGCAGAGTAAAGATAAAAAACACTTTATGAAAGATTTTAAGGCAGAATTGAAAAGAGTAGTTTGGCCAACACCAAAACAATTATTCAATAATACAGTTGCTGTTATAACTGTTGTTTTATTAACAGCTGCTATTGTATTTGTATTGGATTTCGCATTTGAAAATATCAATAAATATGGAATAGATAAATTAAAAGCAGTTGTTGGAACTACAAACGAAGTAGTTGAAAATAATGTAGAGGAAAATACAGAAAATAGTACTGACACAAACGAAACTAATGTGAATGAAGAAGTAAATACTAACGAAACTGCAGATACTAATAATGTAGAATAATAAAGGGAGGCTAAAATATGTCTCAAAAAGAATTAGTACCAAGATGGTATGTTATACACACTTATTCAGGTTATGAAAATAAAGTGAAAACAGATCTGGAAAAGACAATAAAAAATAGAGAATTAGAAGACTACTTTTTCAATATAATTGTTCCAATGGAAGAACAGATTGAAATTAAAGATGGACAAAGAAAAACTAATTTAAAAAAAGTGTTTCCAGGATATGTTTTAATAAAAATGATTGTAACTGAAAAAACATGGTATATAGTAAGAAATACTAGAGGTGTTACTGGCTTTGTAGGTTCTGGAACTGACCCTATACCTTTAACTGAAGATGAGATAAGATCAATGGGATTTGAGCTTACAGAAATAAATGTTGATTATGAAGTAAATGATTCAGTAAAAGTGTTAGATGGGCCATTAACAGATTTTATAGGAACAGTAACAGAAATAAATAAAGAAAAACACAAAGTAAAAGTACTTGTATCAATGTTTGGAAGAGAAACTCCAGTAGAATTGGATTTTTCTCAGGTACAAAAAATTGGTTAATAATCTATTTTTAGATTAATATACATATGTTCAAAAAAGGAGGTGCTAAAAGTAATGGCAGAGAAAGAAATAGGCAATGTTATTAAATTACAAATACCAGCAGGAAAGGCTTCACCAGCTCCACCAGTTGGACCAGCTTTAGGTGCTAGTGGTGTAAACATTATGCAATTTGTAAAAGAATTTAATGATAGAACAGCAA
>CAJFUM010000073.1 GCA_904420285.1 uncultured Clostridia bacterium
AAAGGGAGTCCGCCTTTGAATGTGGCGTGTATGCTTATATTTATATAAGAAACCCAGGAGCATTCAACAAGACACCCACCTGTGAAAACAGGCTCTTAAAATTTCACTCATCTTGCGGCTAATGTGGGGTTTTTGTTATATGAAAAGCGAGTGAAAGATTTTGAAATTGCAAGAACTAAGAAATTTGGGAAAGAAAATATTAATACAAAATAATGTTATTGATTCAGCTCAAAAGGCTGATATTTTATTAGAATATGTTTTAAACAAAACAAAGGTTGAGCTAACAATATCTGCATTGCAAGAAATTGAAAACAAAGAACAAAAAAGATTTTTAGAATACATAAACGAAATTTCTTTAGGAAAACCTTTACAATATATAACTAGAACGCAAGAATTTATGGGAATGAGTTTTTATGTTGATGAAAATGTTTTAATTCCCCAACCAGATACAGAAATATTAGTTGAAGAATCAATAGAAGTAATAAAAGAACTGTATGCAAATAAATCTAATATAAAAATATTAGATCTTTGCACCGGGAGTGGTGCAATAATTGTATCTATAGAAAAAATTTTAAATAATAAAAATATAGAATTTTTTGCAACAGATATAAGTAATAATGCTTTAAAAATAGCTAAAAAAAATGCAATTTCAAATAATACAAATACAAAGATAAAATTTATTTTATCTGATATGTTTAACAATATAGAAAATGAATTTGATTTAATTATTTCAAATCCACCATATATAGAATCAAAAGAAATTTTGAATTTACCTAAAGAAGTACAAAATGAGCCATTGTTAGCTTTAGATGGAGGAGAAGATGGATTAAATTATTATAGAATAATAGCAAAAGATGCAAAAAAATATTTAAAAGAACATGGAGTACTTTTATTAGAAATAGGATACAAACAAAGAGAATCTGTAGAAGAAATATTAGAAAAAAATGATTATAAAAACATTACTTGCATAAAAGATTTGGCTGGAAACAATAGAGTTATAAAAGGATATATTTAGTAAAGGAAGTTTAAAAATGTCGTTTTCAACAGATGTAAAAGAAGAATTAAGTAAAATATCAAATTTAGCAGATAAAGCAAGTGTAAAAGCGGAAATGTTTGGGTATTTAAATACTATTAATGTATCAAAAGAGAATGATAGTATAAAATTTTCAACAGAAAGTGAATATAATATCAATCGTTTTAATAAGTTGCTTAATAATCTAGAAATAAACATTTATAAAATAGAAATAATAGGGAAGAGTTTTTGTATTACAATTCCTAAAAACATGTCAAATAAATTAGAAGAAAAATTTATAGATTACAAAATAACTTCTGAAGAAAATATAGAAAAAGCTTTTATTAGAGGAGCTTTTTTAGGAAGCGGATCTATAAATAACCCAAATAATAAATATCATATGGAGCTTATAGTAAAAAAGCTAGATATAGCAGAAAAAATATTAGATATATTAGAAAACTATAATATTAAATTTAAATTATTGAAAAACAAAAATAAAAACAATAAATTTTGGGTATATTCTAAAGATGGTGAAGAAATATCTAAATTTTTAGCATTTGTAGGAGCAAATTCATCAGTAATAAAATTCGAAGAAATTAGAGTATATCGAGATATGAGAAATAATGTAAATAGAATAGTAAATTGCGAAACAGCAAATTTATCCAAAACAATAGATGCAGCATTAAAACAAATTAATGCTATTAACAAATTAAAAGAAAATGGTATATTTAATAAATTACCAGAAAATTTGCAAGAGATAGCTAATCTAAGAATTGAAAATCCAGAAGCATCGCTTGTTGAGTTAGGTAATATGTTAAATGAGCCTATAGGAAAGTCTGGAGTAAATTATAGACTAAAAACTATTATAAAAATAGCAGAAGAAAGTTAAGGTAGATAATATGAAAGATTTAGGGTTATATATACACATACCATTTTGTGCAAAAAAATGTGATTATTGTGATTTTAAATCATTTGAAAATAAAGATAATTTAATTGATGAATATATAAAATGGCTTAATTATGAAATAAAATCTATAGGAGAAGGTAATAAAAACGATTTTAATTCAAATTTAGATTCTTTAATTAATTTAAAAACAATATATATTGGAGGAGGAACGCCATCTTTTATAAATAGTAATTATATTAAAATATTATTAGAAACCATAAAAAATAATTTTCAAATGGATGAAAATGCAGAAATAACAATAGAAGTAAATCCTGGAACTGTTACAAGAGAAAAATTAAAAGATTATAAAGATGCTGGAATTAATAGATTAAGTATTGGATCTCAATCTACTAATAATAGAATTTTAAAAGAAATAGGTAGAATACATACATATAACGACATAACAAATACATACAATCTAGCTAGAAGCATGGGGTTCAATAACATAAATTTAGATTTGATGATTGGACTTCCTAAACAAACAATAGATGATGTTATATCTTCAATAAATGATATTCTAGAAATGAATCCAGAGCATATATCTGTATATTCATTAATATTGGAAGAGGGGACAAAATTTTACGAAAAATGGGAAAAAAATGCGTTAATTCTTCCAGATGATGAAGAAGAAAGAAATATGTATTGGACTGTAAAGAAAATGTTAGAACAAGCTGGTTATATACATTATGAAATATCTAATTTTGCAAAACCAGGTTTTGAATCTAAACATAATTTAGACTGCTGGAATCAAAAAGAATACATTGGAGTTGGGGTAGCAGCACATTCATATACAAACAATATTAGATATTCAAATATTGATAATATAGAACAATATATACAAAATTATAAAAATGGTTCTGAATTAGATAATTTAGTTTTTCATGAAAAACAAGATATACAAAATAAAATGAAAGAATATATGATTTTAGGATTGAGAAAAATAGATGGAATACATATACAGGAATTCAAAAGAAAATTTGGAAATAATCCTATAATTTTATTTAAAAATGAATTAGATAAATTAGTTAAAGAAGATTTAATTGAAATAGATGGAGATATTATTAAATTAACTTTTAAAGGATTAGACTTAGCAAATTTAGTTTGGGAAGAATTTATATAAATACTAAAATGAACATACTTAAATGTTGTAAAATACAAGTATTTTGAGCAAAAAAAAGACTATTGTTATATAAAATATTAACAATAGTCTTTTTAAAAACAAATTAAAATTTTTTAATTTTCAAATTGTAAATAATAAGTATCTAAACTATTTATTAAATTTTCTGAATCAACTTGTGTTAAATAACCATATTCAACCATTGAAGAAATTACTTTTTCTTGTCTACTTCTAGTTAAATCTGAATTTACAGTTGGTGCATATACACTTGGAGCATTTGGAATACCTGCCATCATTGTACAATCTGCTAAAGTCATTTCTGTACAAGTCTTATCTAAATATCCTTTGGCAGCTTCTTCTATTCCGTAATATCCATCACCAAAATATATTGTATTAACATATAGCTCTAATATTTCATTCTTACTGTATTTGTTTTCTAAGTCAAAGGCGGTAAGAATTTCTGCAGTTTTTCTAACAACAGGATTAGTTTCGGTTATGTAAAAAATATTCTTTGCTACTTGTTGAGTAATAGTGCTTCCACCTTCTAATAAAGCAAAATGAGTTACATTAATATAAATTGCTCTACAAATTGCTATTATATCAATTGCACCATGTTCTCTAAATCTATGATCTTCTACAGCAATAACTGCATTAATATAATTCTGTGGGAGGTCTTCATATTCTATATAACTAGGAGAAGATTGGATTTCATCAATTACTTCTTCTAAAGTATTTCCATCTAAAGCATCTGAATACATATTATTTCCTAAAATTAATAAGATTGTTCCAGAAAGAATTATCAATATTAATAAAGTTATTAGTACATTTCTTAGTATTTTCAATATCATCACCTCTTATATTTCTATTATATCATTAGAAAATTAAAAAGTATATTAATATTTTATTAATTATATAAATACTAATGCATAAAAACAACCACTACACAAGTGGCTGTTTTTATAGTTATGAAAAATTAATTTACAAGCATTGGTCCAACATTTGTAATAGTACCAGCACCAAGAGTAATTACTATATCATTAGGTTTAGCATTTTCTTTAACATACTTTACAATTTCATCGAAATTCGAAATGTAAACAGCAGTATGATTTAAAGTTTCAATTTCCTTTATTAAATCTTTAGAGCTAACACCATAAGTATTATTTTCTCTTGCTGCATAAATATCAGTTACTATAATATGATCGAAATTGATTAATGCTTTAGCAAAATCTTTTAGCAATCTTTTTGTTCTACTATATGTATGAGGCTGAAAAACTACCCAAGATTCATTATATTTTTTTTGTTTTAAAGCATTAGCAGTAGCAAGTATTTCAGTAGGGTGATGGCCATAATCATCATAAACATTAATATTATTAAAACCACCTTTATATTCAAATCTTCTATGTGCACCAGTATATTGAAATAAAGCATTTTTTATATCTTCTTTTTCTAAACCGTATTGATGACATACTGCTACACATGCAAGAGCATTCATAATATTGTGTTCTCCAGGTACAGATAAAGATATTGTTTTATAGAAATTATTATTATAATATACATCAAAAGTGGGGAAGCCATTTGAGTTATATTGTATATTTCTTGCAAAAAAGTTTGCATGTTCATCTTTCATTCCAAAAGTAAGAACTTTTGCTTTAGTATTTTTAGTAAGCTTTTTGCAGTTTTCATCATCCCAATTTATAACTAAAAGACCATCATCTGGAATAAGTTTAATATAGTTTCCAAAAGATTTTATAATATTATCTAAATTTTCAAAGTAATCTAAATGATCATTATCGATATTTAAAATTACTTCAGTTTTAGGATAAAGTTTTAAATAACTTTCAACATATTCACAAGCTTCTATAATAAAATATTCACTAGTTCCTACTCTATAATTTCCATCTAATTGTTTTAAATATGCACCAACTTGTATTGATGGATCTTTACAAGCTTCTAAAAAGCAAAGCGAAATCATGGAAGTAGTTGTTGTTTTTCCGTGTGTACCAGAAATACAAATAGTATTTCTAAATGCTTTAGTTAGTATACCTAAAAAAGTTCCTCTTTCAATAATTGGAATGTTTAATTCCTTAGCTCTTACAAGTTCTGGATCATCTTTTTTAACAGCAGCACTAAATACAACTAGATTAGATTTTTCCAAATTTTCTAAATCATGTCCTATTTTAACTGGAATATGATGTTTAATTAGTTTATCGGTTGTCTCAGATTGAGATGTATCAGATCCTGTAACTATAAAACCCCAATAATGTAGTATTTCTGCTATACCGCTCATACTAACTCCACCAATACCAATCATATGTATATGTTTATATTTTTTTAGTTCATCAATATTTGCCATTCTCATTGCACACTCCTTTTAATGCATAAATCACACATATTATATACTCTTTTTAGAATATTTTCAATATATTGTATTAGAAAAGTGTATAATTGGTGATATATTTAGTACTTTAAAAATATTAGTAATAAATTATTTGTAGAAAATATAGAAAACAAGAAGGAAAAAAGTATTTTTTGACGAATAATATAATTGTACATACAAAAGTCATAAATAGACAATGTACAAAATTTTTTAAAACTTTGGAAGGCGGTGCACAAAATGCAAATAACAGATGTACGTTTAAGAAAAGTAAATTCAGAGAACAGAATGAAAGCTGTTGCCTCTGTAACATTCGATAATGAGTTTGTTGTACATGACATAAAAGTTATCGAAAGTCAAGATGGATTATTTATAGCTATGCCAAGTAGAAAAACTCCAAGCGGAGATTTTAAAGATATAGCTCATCCAATAAATCCAGAGACAAGAGAGAAAATTCAAAAAGCTATATTAGAAGCTTATGAAGCTCCAGAAGCTGA